>LKUF01000321.1 GCA_001412335.1 Methanolinea sp. SDB | reverse complement strand
TTATGGCAGGTAGCGAAGGGCAAAAAATTTGCAGAAAGAGACTGGCGAAGCCGTCTTCATTCGAAAAAAAATGAATGGTTCAGAAAGATATTTCACCCAAAAATACGGTTGTTGCCGGACCTTCCAGCGTTATCCTGTCATCGAGGTGGATTATCAGCGGTCCGCCGGGAGTGTCGACATTGACGGTATCACCAACTCTTCCCAGTTTGTGTGCAACTGCTGCTGAAGCCGTGGCACCTGTTCCGCATGAGAGAGTTTCACCCTCTATGCCTCTCTCGAATGTCCTGATACTGATGCTGTCGTCACCGGTCACCATGACGAAATTGACATTTGCACCATGTGGAAATGACGTATGGTGGCGGATTGGCGGGGCAGTCTGCTCGATCTCGACTGCATCGATATCGTCCACGAAGATCACCGAGTGCGGGACACCGGTGTTGACGGCATAGACATCGAAACCCCCGATCTCTTCAAGATAATCGCCTTCGCCGGTTGCAGGAATATCGTTTCGTGAGAATTTTGCATCCGGCATGGTAACTTTTGCAACAAACGAGTCCTTCCGATACTCCGAATCCACCCCGATAACTCCGGCGAGTGTCTCCACTGTCCCTGTTTTATTCATATATGCCATATCAATGGCATATTTCGCAAAGCACCGGATCCCATTCCCGCACATCTCAGCCTCGCTCCCATCCGGCTGGAAGAGGCGCATACGGAGATCTGCTGTATCGGATTTTGCGAGATAGAGCACCCCGTCCCCACCGATCCCGTACCTCCGGTCGCAATAGAGGGTAGCGAATTCTGCCTTCATCTCGTCCGGGATCGCCACACACTCGAACTCATCGATAAGGATGAAATCGTTCCCGTTTCCCTGCAGTTTGGTAAAATACAACTCCATATTTTTTCACCTCTGGTCCATGGTAACCGCGGTTTTTTGCCCTATTCAGTTTACACCGCTATCTTTCATAATCTTTTTTAGAGATTTTCCGGCCTGCATCGACTGGTCTGTGTATGGCCCTGGCACCGATTGCTCACACACTGGTTGCCCGTCTCTTCTCCTGCTTTCAGAATAAGGCCTCTTCCCTGGACACATATTGGGACCCCATCTTCAATCCTCCGATAAACCAGCACCATAATTCCTGTGGTAATCCTCAATTTCCCAGCCCAGATAGTCACGGATGATGACATATGCCATCTGGGGCGGTATGGCCCCTACTTCCGTGACGATCATATCTATATATTCTGCAGGAGTCACGTCGAATGCAGGGTTCCGGACAGACACATTCGGAAGAGTCCTGGCAATGCCAGGGTCCAGCACCTCGTCTGCCGGTCGTTCTTCTATCTCGATATATTCGCCTAGTATTGTTCGTGGTGCGAACTTGTAGGTCTCCGCGGCAACGATGAGATTTGTCCTTGCTTCGTGCGCAGAGTGAGCGATCTGCGATGTACCGATCTTGTTTACCACCGCCCCATTGACGGTGACCGCGTCTGCCCCCACAATGACCAGGTCAATATCATTGATGAAATACCTGACAGCAGAATCGACGATATAATTCGTCTTGATTCCTGCATCGTCCAGCACCTTCAATGTGAGAAGTCCCTGGTTTCTTGGTCTCACCTCTGTTACAAAAACCTCAAAATCGACGCTTTTCCGGTGTGCCTCGAGCATGCAGGCAAGGGCGGCTTCCGAATTGCAATGGGTAAGCAGGACATCTCCATCCCTGATATGCCTGGCACCAATCTCTCCGATCCGTGCAACCGCATCCCCGGATGTGTGAATGAATTCGCGGCACTTCGCATCAAAACGCTCCCGGGCTAAATCCAGCGGAAGCCCGCAGTCCAGTGAGGAGATCACCCTGTGGATCGCATTGGGAAGCGATACCGCCGTAGGACGGGCGCGGGCAAGGCTGGCTCCTGCCTGCCTCATCTGGCGGCAGTATGAACCCGTATCGGGAACGTCCAGATCCCGGGAATGTCTCAAAAGCGCCTCTACCGCGGCGCGGGCGATTCTCCCCGCACCACGTATCTCCATCTTCTTTATCATCTCTGCAGCATCAGTAACGACCATTGAAGCTTCCGATCATTACATGCGGACAGACACCAAAGAACTTTGCGGGGTATTCCACATCAATGTCGATCGCCGTGGTTTTTGATAGCGCCGGAACACTTCTTCATACCTACCGGGTTGCAAAGGATGTGGCAAAGGGTATTCTCTTACCCGGAATCGAAACTGTTACACTTACATTCAGTTCCCCGGATCGGGTCCTCACCGTCATCCACGTCCATTCGAGAGAGATTATGGATAGTTCTCCCGATATGCTCCTTTCCCGGTATCTCGAGCAGAACATGATAGGGTTCGGGGTCAGTTGCACGAGAAAGATCGTGAGCGCGAGAGAGATCGGGGATGTTTTGTATACCGATACCGTGGCTCGCATCGAAGACCTCCAGGACTGTATCAGGAATGCATGGGCAGTCTGCAGGCGTGAATCGGTTATCTCGATGAACAGCGGCGTTATCCTGGACATGCGGAGAAAAGAGATCGAGTTTACGGTTACCACGGGAGGGAGACCTTTTGAGGGCGCCAGGAGGGTAATAGATGACCTCCACCGGATCGGCATCCCGACGTTCATCGCATCCGGGGACAGGGCCGCAAAACTTGAAAAAATGGCTGATTACCTTGGAATTCCAAGAGACCGGGTCTTTGGAGTGGCAACTCCGACAATCAAGGCGCAGATCATCGCAGATCTCCAGGCCGAATATGACACGGTCATCATGGTGGGGGACGGGATAAATGATCTCTGCGCAATGAAGAAAGCAGATATTTCGATCCTATCTGAAGAACAGTCTGGTGAGAAGCCGGAAGAACTCTACGAAGCGGCAGATTTCGTAATTAAAGATGTGCGTGAAGTAGTTGACATTGTACAAAAATTTATTGACACCTGATTATCCCTCGTTTAGTGAGATATAAAAAGTAATATGCCACCACTGCAACATTAGGTATGAAAGAGGATTTGAATGACCCCATTGATTACCGTAAATAATCTCTGCATGGACTTTGATGGAAAAAGAGTCCTGAAAAATATTTCTTTTGAGATTGGAGAAGGAGAGGTACTCGGCATAATAGGACGAAGCGGGGCTGGAAAGACTGTATTGATGCATCTTCTTCGTGGTGTTGAACAGCCCCCCACATCCGGAAAAATCATCTACCATATCGCTGCCTGCGATTCCTGCATGTACATCTGCATGGGAAGTGCGGCCAAGAAAAAGAAATGCCCGGAATGCGGCGGTAAACTCGTCGCAAAAGACGTGGATTTCTGGGATGAGAAGAACGAGGAGATTAAACGCCATATAATGAAAAGAACGGCGATAATGTTCCAGAGGACGTTTGCCCTCTATGGGAACGACAGGGTCATAGAAAATGTCCTCCATGCGCTTGACGATATCAATTACCCTGCGGAGAAAGCCATCAACAGGGCCGCCGACCTCCTGGATGAAGTCCGGCTCTCGCACCGGATGATGCACATCGCACGGGACCTCTCGGGTGGGGAAAAACAGAGAGTGGTCCTGGCACGGCAGCTTGCGAAAAATCCTTTCCTCCTCTTTGCAGATGAACCGACAGGGACGCTGGATCCCGAGACAGCTCACCTGGTCCATTCCATGCTCACAAATGCCGCCAAATCAAACACCATGGGTATGGTCGTCACATCTCACTTCTCCCAGGTGATAGAGGAGGTGGCAGACCGGGCAATGCTCCTGGTCGATGGTGAGATTGCCAAGCTCGGGAGCCCTACTGAGGTCATTGGGGAGTTTATGAAAGATTTCGTCGATGAGGAGGAGTATGAACCACCATCTCTTGGCGAGAATGTGCTGATTGCGAGGGATGTTTACAAGCGCTATATCTCAGTAGATCGGGGCGTTGTCAGGGCAGTCAACGGGGTCACATTCAATGTCGCCGAAAAAGAGATCTTCGGTATCATCGGTAAATCAGGCGCAGGGAAGACCACCCTCTCGCGGATCATCTCGGGTATAATCGAACCAACCTCCGGAGAGATGATAATACGAATCGGTGAGGAACTGGTCGATATGACCAAACCGGGTATCGAGAACCGTGGGAGAGCCAAGGGGTATATCGGGCTTCTCCACCAGGAATACGACCTCTTTCCTCACCGCACGGTCCTCGACAACCTCACAGACGCCATCGGTCTCGAGTTTCCAAAGGAGCTGGCGATGAGGAAAGCGATCATCACGCTCAGGATGGCAGGGTTTTCCGAGGAAAAAAGCCAGGATATCCTGGACAGGTATCCAAGCCAGCTCTCAGAGGGCGAGCGGCACAGGGTGGCACTTGCCCAGGTCCTGATACGTGAGCCTCGTCTTGTTATCCTTGATGAACCCACTGGAACCATGGATCCCCTCACAAAGGTTGATGTGAAACATTCGATCATGCATGCGCGGGACGAGATGGAGGAGACCTTTATCGTGGTCTCGCACGACATGGAATTTGTAAGGGACATCTGTGACCGGCTGGCATTGATGAGAGGCGGAAAAATTGTCCAGATTGGCGGTACCAAGGAAGTTCTGGACAGCCTGACCGATGAAGAACGGGAGGTCATGGGAAAGTCCGCCCCTGAATAGGTGTACAATGATCACCATCCATCTCGATGGAAAGCGACTGGAAACAGAGGCAGGTTGCAGGCTAAAGGAGATTGTAACGGACCGGGATCCGGCCTGCTGCGTGGCTGTCATCCGGCCGGCAACCAAGGAATCTGAAGAGACAGATAGTTTTCTGCTGAATACCAGCTCCGGCGAGGTTGGAATCGAGGCCACAGTGCAGGGTGTTGCCTTTCTCAATCTCTTCAAGATAGGTGACACGCTGCCACTTCACTGGTCAGATCGGTATGCAGCAGCATTCGGCCCGTTCTCAAGCGAGATCTCGCCTGATAGAAAGCCCCACCTGTACGAGCGGGGAGACGTGGTTCTTGGTTGCGGGGGGTACGATCCCAAAAAATCCTACCTGATATTCTGCAAGATGCGCCATTATGCCGACTTTGGCGCTTCATCAGACGGGGGTGTCGTCGCACGGGTCGTGAGCGGACGCGGGATTATTGACCGCTGGTCGACTGGGGATGTGATTACCGCCATCAACCCGGTCATGAGCTGGGCCGATATCAGCAGGTCGTTTACCACCAATGATGACGATCTCGTCCTCGAGGACGGGATGGAGATCATCACCTATGCGCAGATCGGGGCACTTGGGTATTCTCCGGACCATATCGAGACAGGGGCTGCTGAAAGTGTTGAACATCTCCTCCTCGCGATGCAGGACGGCCATTTCGTGGTCGGGAGAGATACCAGCACTCACATCCGTGACGAAAGGTTCAGCAAGACAGATGTTCCATTCGAAGTCTCGACACACAGGCACGAAGGGGCGGTTACACTTCGGACACGGGGGAACTCGAGAGGCAGTGTCTATATCTATACTGCCGATGTGCCCCGCACACCCGCCCATACAACAGTGGGACAGGTCACCCACGGTATTCCCCTGGCCCGCCTGGCAAAGGAAGGAGATGTGTTCTGTGTGAAGGTTGAACCCCGGCGGTTCGATCTTGTAGGAATGTCACTTGGTGATGCCCTGGAGACCGCGGCCAAAAGGGGGATTGAGGTGCGGTCCGACGCGGACGATGAGTTGAATATTGTGGTCCTGCAGGAACCCGCAACGACACTGGAGAGCCTCTCGAATGGTTCGGTGTCAATCACAACGATTGCGCTCGAAAAGGTTATTGATATCATGCTTGACGCAGGATCTGCCCCGGCATCATGCGACATCTTCAGGAGAAGCACCGGGCTTCACCTTCATTCAGTCGGAAGCATGCCGTTTTTCTTCAATTTCGAGGATGTTTTCCTGTTTAAACCAAAAATCAAAAAAGGGACCCAGATCATTCCTGAAAATACTCCGCAGACTGTCGTTTCTGCCGGCAGTCTCGCTATTACCAATGACTCAAGGAAGGGGTCGGGGATGGTCGGGGTCAGGCTGACCGAAAACAGGGAGTTCGGCCCGACGTCCGAACCGTTCGAAGGCACCAACCTGATAGGGCGTGTCCTTGACCAGGAGAAAGTCAGGCTTTTGAAAGAGAAAGAGATGGTATACATCAGGGAGGTGAAGCCATGACCGAGTATAAACCCCTGTATGTCGGAACGGTTACAAAATATGTATTCGTTGAGTCCCCGGATATGACCCCCGGGGATCTCGCCATACGGGCCTATGAGATCTCACGGGGGGTCATGATCAAGGAGACGTGTTTCGGACTCCAGATAACCGGGAAAGAAGAGGATGTCAATGCGGTAATCGGTATGCTCCGCGAACTTGACCCCGCCCATATCTTTGTCAAGGACAGGGGTTTTCCACCCGGAGATCCCAGGAGATGCCGGGCCAACCTTGGGGGTGCCCGTCCTGGCTATTATGGACACGAGTTCGAGATATCCCTGATACGAAACGTCTCCAAGGGCCTCGAGAGCCTGGCGTCCCGTGACCCTGAAAGAGTCCCCAATCCACCTTCCCCCGAGAGCGGGATGGCCCTGGATATCAGTAAACTGAAAAAGATTATCGAATCTATGGAGGGCTGAAATGGCAAAAGTTTTCATTTACCCGGCTACCAGCCTCATATTGTCCGATCTCGTGGCCCGGTTTGGGCATAGCCCACTCAGTGCCGCAATACAGATCAGGGAGAGAATCCAGACTCCCGGCCTGGATTCACCACCTCTTCAGATAACCCCTGAAGAACCGAAGAAAGGCCTCAAGTATGCAGCTGTCGAAGTCCCGTCCGGTGTTCGGGGCAGGATGTCCCTGTACGGACCCATGATAGAGAAGGCCGAGGCGGCCATCATCATCAATGACGCGGATTATGCCTTTGGCTGTATGGGTTGTGCCCGGACAAACGAATTGATAAAGTTCCTTGTACGGAGCAGCGGTATTCCGGTACTTGACTTAAACTACCCGAAAAGTGAAGGTGAAGGAGAGGAGTTCGTGGCGGCAATACATGCATTTCTGAAAGAACTGGGGGAGAGCGGGTGACAAAAGTACGTGTCGCCCAGCTCTCCTGTGGCCCTGAATACAGCGGAGTCCAGAAAGAGATAGACGAGGCCGCTGCGGCAGTCGATGCCGAGATCTTTTATCCAGACATCAATCTGGCAGACATCAGGCGCGCATCAAACGAATTCGGGCTTGATGTACGGAGCGCCGATCTCAAGCTTGCCATTGCAAGAGGTAAAGCACTCGTTGAAGGGAAAGTGGAGGCCGATGCGGTCTTCATCGCCACCTGTTTCCGGTGTGCCGAGGCAGCCATTGTACGCAACGAACTGCGGCGGTATATTCATGAAAATTCCAAGCTTCCCGTGGTCAGTTATTCGTTTACGGAACGGACCACCGCAGGAACACTGCTTACACGGATGGAAGCCCTGACCACCATCGCGAGACGGAGAGCACTTCTTGCCCGCGAAGTCCAGGAAGGAACGACACTGGGGGTTGATTCAGGGTCATCCACCACAAAGGCAGTCGTGATGATTGACAACGAGATAGCGGGAACCGGCTGGCTCCCGACGACGGCCGTCATGAAGAGTGCACAGGATGTGATCTCCAGGGCACTCGATGAAGCGGGTGTGAAGATAGCTGACGTGGAGGCAATCGGCACGACAGGCTATGGAAGATTCCTCGTGGGCAAGGAGATAAAGGCGGATCTCATCCAGGAGGAACTCACCGTAAACTCCAAGGGTGCGGTATACCTGGCTGATTCGCAGCATGGCCCCTCAACGGTCATCGATATAGGCGGCATGGACAACAAGGCAATCAGCGTCCAGGACGGAATACCAGGGAGTTTCACCATGGGTGGCATATGCGCCGGCGCGAGTGGACGGTTCCTTGAGATGACTGCAAAGAGGCTTGGCGTCGATATAACAGAACTCGGACCCCTGGCCATGAAAGGGACGAGCGGGAACGTTCCCATGAACAGTTACTGTATCGTCTTTGGGACACAGAGCCTGGTCAATGCCCTCGCTGCAGGAAGCACCCCCGAGGACGTCGCAGCCGCGGCATGCCACAGCGTTGCGGAACAGGTGTTCGAACAGCAACTCCAGGAAGTAGATATCAAGGAGCCGGTAATCATGGTCGGGGGCACATCACTCATCCAGGGACTTGTACGGGCGATGGGGGACCTTCTCCAGACCAAAGTCGTCGTCCCCCACCACTCCCAGTATATCGGCGCTGTGGGCTCGGCACTGCTCTCATCGGGTTTCATCAAGGGAGAGTAGATGGCATCGATCGAATACTTTGAAGTGGAATGCCCGGAAAAGACCGGAGGCAGGTACTATCAGAAGATTGCCGATGTGGTGCTCCTCGATCACAATCTCATCCGGGTGATAAAAAAGGTCCATTTCTTTATCGATCCGCGTGTTCCGATCTTTGTTGCCGTGGGAATTACCAGGAAGATGCCCGGTCCGGTCAGGCTCGGGGACTTTTCGGATGTGAGTATCCAGGACGACAAGGTGACCATATCGATAGGGGACGAGACCTATCTTGCAAAGCTCCTGAAGTCGCTCTGGGACATCTTCGGAAAAGAGCGTGTCGAGCAGCCTGACAG
>LKUF01000320.1 GCA_001412335.1 Methanolinea sp. SDB | reverse complement strand
TCAGTCTCCCCACACAAAACAGCGAGGAGGCTCTTTTTTTGGTACCAGAATTTTTTTCCATTCCGCATTGCTGGAATGAAAACTCAATTATTTGCATTCCGATGAATTGCACGATCCATGAAGGCGCCTTATTCCAATCCCCGTATTACCTGCACGGGATCTCCCTGGACCAATATGTGATTGCTAAAAGGTTCAATTCTTTCAGACATTGGCTTCCTTGAAACGTTATATTTCTCAGTCCTTCTTCAGCAGTGCCGTCCGGCTGAACATCACCCAGGGCCCTTTCTCCACTGAAAATCCGGCTGACCTGGCTTTTGCCAGAGTGTCCACAAACTCCTCCTTACCCACATGATGGCTCGGCTCAACGACGAGTATCCTGCCGCCCGGGCGGAGTGTGGAATAGACTTCATCGAAGAACTGATCGATATCCGGCACTTCGTGGACGACATAGAAGGCGAGTATGAAGTCGAACGGGCCGAGATCCCCGAGGTCAAGCGTATCAGGCCTGGTCTTGTGCACGTGGATCCGGGATGAGAGACCCTCCTTCTCTGCCCGATCTGAAAGCATCGCAAGCATCTCTTCCTGGAGGTCAGCGGCGACCACGCACCCCGATTCGCCGATCATCCTGGCCATCGGCCGGGAAAAGTAGCCCGGCCCGCAGCCGATATCGAGCACCCGGTCACCGGACCTGATGTATCTCCCGATGATCCGCCTGGGCGACTGGAGGAGACGCCGGACCGGGTGATCAAGCATCCCTGCATGCGATGCAGGGCAGACGCTGTGTCCGGCGGTCATGCATTCCCTCCCTCCGATTGTGCACCGTCACCGCTTCGGTATTCATCGATCAGCTCCTTCGCGACCCTGTCGATCGCTTCGAAGACTGATAAGAGAAGTGCATAGGAATCGTCATCCAGGTCGCCTATCCTGTCATATATCCGCTGGTGGACCCAGCCGTGCTGTGCTTCATGGCCACGGAACGCCACCAGTCCCTCCGGTGTCAGGCGGAGGCAGACCTCCTTCTCGTTATCCCGGGTGCGGTACTTCTCTACAAGACCCTTTCCGGCGAGCCTCCCGACCATCTGGGAGGCGGCTCCGCGGCTCACACCCATCCGTGCAGCAAGGGTCGTCACGTTCATGCCCGGCTGCAGTCCGACGGCCTGGATGGTATGAATCTCGGATGGGTGGAGGAGACCTGTCCCAAAATCCATCGGGATGGTCTCGAACTCGTGCATCCTGTTCATGGTCTGCATCCAGAGACTGCACAACCTTTGAAAGGCAGCTTCCCTGTCGATAATATTGATCACCTGCTATACAATATTGTATTGCAACTAAACAATATAAAGTATTCGTCCCTCGATTCGTTGGCTGTCCCGGAATCGGCCCCCCCTAATGAGACATGAAATGATAAAAGAGGCTTCAAGTAGGGTAAGAGAAGGAATCCTCTCGAATAATCGGCCTTTCCTCATCGTTCCTTCCGCTCTTTCCGGAGCACTGCCTTCACGAATGGGTACATCAATCTGGTGGAGAGCCCGTCGAGATCCTTTGAGGCTTTCCTGAGTTCATCGGGAATCGCGATGCCCTGCGGGCAGGCCGCCAGGCATCTGCCGCAATTCCTGCACAAGGATGCATTTCCAGGCTTATCCTCAAACCCGACCACCTGGAGGATGTAGAATCCCCGTGTGACGAGCCTGCTTCCGCCCATGTGGTACCGGTTGTAAAAATAGAAGCACTGTGGGATGTTTACCCCGAACGGGCAGGGCATGCAATAGCCGCACCCCGTGCAGTTGACCCTGACGAGCTGTTTATAGGCGGCCTTCACCTGGTTCATCGTCGTCAGCTCGGAATCGGTCATCGAATTGGGAAACGAGGTTCCGGCTGTCCGGATGTTCTCGGCAATATGGCGCTCGTCATTCATCCCGGAGAGGACAACGGTCACCTCCGGGTGGTTCCAGACCCACTTCAGCGCCCATTCCGCAGGGGTGCGGGAGAATCCGGACCTGTCGTAGATTGCCCTGACTTCCCTGGGCGGGCTGTCTGCAAGCATTCCACCCCGGAGGGGCTCCATGACCATGACAGCGATATCCCTCGAAGCTGCGTATCGCAAGCCTTCGAGCCCTGCCTGGATCTCCTCGTCGAGAATGTTGAACTGGATCTGGCAGAACATCCAGTCCCAGGCGTCGATGATCTCCCGGAATACGTTCCGTTCGTCATGGAAGGAGAACCCGATGTTTTGGATCTTCCCCTCCTCCCGTGCAGTCTCCAGGAATTCCAACACACCAAGCGATTCGAGCCTTCTCCAGGAATGTGCCTCGAGCGAGTGCAAAAGGTAATAATCGATACAGCCTGTCTGCAGCCGGTCCAGCTGAATGGAGAGAATCCTCTCCATGTCGTCCCGGGTCCTGACAAGCCATGGCGAGAGCTTGTCGGCGATCCTCACCCTCTCCCGGTATCCGTCCCGGAGTGCAAGGCCGACAACCTTCTCGCTCTCCCCGAGGTGATACGGATATGCAGTGTCGATGTAGTTTACGCCATTGTCAATTGCATACCGGATCTGTCGGACCGCACGGTCAATGTCTACCCTCCCCAGTCTCGTCGGGAGCCTCATCGTCCCGAACCCAAGCGCGGAGAGCTCGTCACCGTTCTTTGGGACTGTCCTGTACTGCATCTATCTCTTCACCTGTCCGGCCTCCGATATTGATGTATTCAGGCTTGCAAATCCTGATACATCAATCTGAGAGCTGTACCAATCAGATTCCAGGAGGTATGGATACCAGTCTTCTTCCCGGGGATCACCCCGGGAAATCCTATCAGGAAGGATACGTCCCTGATCGGCTCCTGGAATTCCTCTTACCAGTAGAATGAACCACGTGAAGAGATATCCCTTCTCTATAAGCAGTTCTGGTTAACCTGTAAAGTATTAACCTAACAGAGAAGAATTGATGAAGAAAAGCATCTTTGTATCCTTCTTCTTGCCTGTATTATATCTGCACTGGTGGTGTGCGGATGTACAGACATGGGATCTTCGGAATAATACCATCTCTTGAAACGGGATAGCTCCCCTGAATAGTACCCACGGCGGTTTCGTGGGTTCAACGGATACATTCCTGCGATCTACCCGCTCGTGATGCCGACGAGCACGTGCCGATGCCGTGGTCCGTCGAACTCGCAGAAGTAGACGCCCTGCCATGTGCCGAGGGCCAGTCTCCCGTCAATGACCGGTATCGTGACGGAAAATCCTACCAGGGAGGCCTTGATATGGGCGTCGGAGTTCCCCTCGGCATGCCGGAAATCGCCTGTCACCGGAACGAGGCGGGCAAGCCAGGAGAGAATGTCCCTGGCAACGTCCGGGTCGGCGTT
>LKUF01000319.1 GCA_001412335.1 Methanolinea sp. SDB | reverse complement strand
ATCACCTGGCCGCGCACCGGTAAAGTGCCGTGAAACGGACAGTTTGCGTCATCACAGAGCTCTTCGGGCTCGATGACGCTCAATCCTATATTTTTTGCCATTATTTCCCTCTATTTTTCCAATACATGTTGATCCGTCTCTCAGGTGGCATTACCAGCACGGAACCGTCAATCTCGACCCGGACACCCCCGGGAAGGGTCAGCCTGAAAATGCTGAACCTTTTTGGAACCCTCAATTGGCCTCCCTCTCCCAGGATGACCAGCGTGTTCCGGGTTTCATCGATGATACGGCCCGATATCCCCACCTGCGCGGGGTTGCTGGCGCTGACGACCAGAACGTCCAGGCCTATCAGTTCATGGCGAAGGACGTTCTGGGAAGAGATCATGACCTGCTCCGCTGATTCTGCTCTGTCTTCATCCGGGCTATGGTCTTCCGGATTTCGTGAATGCGGCCCGGGTTCTCAGTGGAACCTCCGGCGCTCACCTTTCCGTAGTTCTGGATGAGTTCCATCCGCAGCTTCTCCATCTGCTCCACGAGCTCGACGTCCGACAGTTGCCTGACATCCTGGGCGCGAAGTATTGCCATCTAATTTTCCTCCACGAAGTCTTCTTCTGAATAGTCCTCGATATCCTCTACGAGGTCTTCTTCGAGTTCGCTGTCAAGGTCCTCGCCGACTTCGGTTACGCTCAATTCGGGTCTTTGTGCAGGCTGCTCCTTGGGAGCGATCATCTCGAAGTGATCGGGAAGCCGGGCACCCGGGGGAATGATCCGTACCTGGACACCGATGACTCCGAGCTTCTTGATCGCAACTGCATAGCCCTTCTCTACGATGGTATTCACCGGCTCACCACAGTGCTTGACGTAGCCCTCGGTGAATTTCTGGACCCTGGCACGGGAACCGGTCAGCTTACCGGCCATGACCACTTCACAGCCAAGGGCCCCTGCTTCCATGACCCGGCGTATGATGCTCGATCCGGCTTTCCGGAAATACCAGCCGCGTTCCAGGGCATTGGCAAGCCTCTCTGCCATTATCTGGGCATTGAAATTGGGATTCTGAACCTGCTGGACCTCTATCTGCGGCGACTCCACGCCGAAATCCGTGGCCAGGTCCTGTGTGAGCTGCCTGACCACTTTGCCGCCTTTCCCGATGACGATCCCCGGTTTTTCGGCAAAGATGGTGACCTGAGTGCCGAGGGGAGTCCGCTGGAGGTCCATGCCTCCGTAGCCTGCCCGTTTGAGCTCTTTTACGAGGAATTTTTCAACTCTGGCCTTCCGGGCGCCTTCGGCCACGAACTTTCTCTCAACTGCCATTTACTCAACCTCCCTGACGATGATCTCGATATTTACCGTCTCGCGCCTCTTCGGTGTGGACCTCCCCATCGCACGGGGGAAGAAACCCCGTAAACCGCGGCCCCGGTTGGCGGATACGTGAACGATTTGTAGCTTCTCCGCATCAAGGCCGATATACTCGGCGTTCCGGGTCACGGAATTGAGGAGACGAATGTAGGCTTCGGATGCCTTCTTCGGGTATCTTCCCGCATCCCAACCTGAAAGCCCTCTCTTGTGAGCCACGTTACGGTTGAATTTCCGGAACGGTATCGCCTTCTTTCCGGCCACCACATCCTCGAGATATGCGACGGCCTCCCCGGCGCGCTTGTTCTTGATGAAACTGGCAATCTCGATGGCATGCTTGGGAGAGACGGGGACTTCGTTCACCTTCCCCCTTGCCACGTTTTCGCCTTCAATCTTTGCCGAATAGTTAATTCTTGCCATGATCATCACTTCAGCGGTACGTACTTACTCGACCTGGTCGCACCAATTCCAGCGCTCCCGTGAGTGACCCGTCTCCTGGTCGGTGCGAATTCTCCAAGGTAGTGGAAGACGGCTTCAGGCTGGATCTCGACTTTGATGTATTCCTTGCCGTTATAGATCTCCACTTCCCTTCCCACCATCTCGGGCATGATGATCATGTCACGGAGATGGGTGCGGATCCGGTTGTCGCCAGCCCTGAACCTGGAGAGGAGATTCTCCTCGCCCCGGGTCATTCCGCGGTTTATCTTCCGGCGGGCGCGGGCTGGCATCAACGGCACGAGTTCGGTTATTCCCATCTTTTTCAGATCATCGAGCCTGAAACCGTGATAGGTGAATTCTTCACGCCGCCTTGGTAGCCTCTTCTGTGTCTTCTTTGCCATATTTTACCCCTCACTTCTTGCCCCGGCCGGTCTTCCTTGCCGCCATATGTCCGACAGCCCTTCCCGGGGATGTTCCTCTGGCAACGGTCTTGGGCCTGCCTGCGTGCTGGTGTCCTCCGCCTCCGAAGGGATGGTCGATGACGTTCATGGCCACACCACGGACCCTCGGCCAGTTCGATGCCGAATTTTTCATCTTGTGATACTTGTTCCCTGCCTTGACGAACGGTTTCTCGCCGCGTCCTCCGCCGGCTACGATACCGACGGTCGCACGGCAGCGTGCATTGAACCACTTCGTCTGGCCGCTTGGCATCTGCACACCCACTTTCTCCTCCGTCTTGTCCACGACAATGGCCTGGACACCACTCGAGCGGACAAACTTGCCGCCGTCATTTGGACGGGCTTCGATGTTGCAGACATATGCACCGGTCGGGATCGATTTGAGAGGAAGGGTGTTGCCGTTTCTCACTTCGGCAAGAGGCCCCCATACAATCTCGTCATCAACGCCGATTCCCTCTGTGACAAGCATGTAGGTCTTCGATCCGTCTTCCAGCCGTACGAGGGCGATAGGAGAATGCCGTGCGGGATCATGCTCGATGTCGATGACCTTTCCCCTGACCGTGGTCTCGCCTGAGCCAGCATGCCGCAATGCGGCCTTGTACCGGTGAGAAGGAGCCCTGTATGTCGGCCCCCCTCTTCCCCTGTTCTGTGTTGTAATTCTATGTCCCATGATCTTCCACCTACATGATACCCAGTCTGCTCAATATCTCCTCTGCTGCCTTCTCGTTGGAAAAACTCACTATAGCCTTTTTCTGGCCTTTCATGGTCATGATCGTGGAGACGGAAGTCACTTCCTGGTCGAAAGCCTTCTCGATCTCCTGCTTGATCTGGGGCTTTGTGGCATTCCTGTCAACCAGGAACTGGAGTTTATTCTGGTTTTCCAGTACCATCATGGCCTTTTCTGTCACAAACGGATATTTCAGAACCATCTACCTCTCCTCCAGTTTCATGATTGCCTTCTTTGTCCAGACTGTCAGGCGTCCGGCCTGCGTCCCGGGCGCAAGAAGCTCAGCGTTCAGCTGTCCGGTAGTAACCACATCCACGCCGGGCAGGTTCATGGCGGCCTTCAGCGGGGAGTCTCCTGTCACGATGAGCAGGCTCTTTCTCTGTTTGTAACGCCTTCCACGCATCTTGCCGCGTCCCGCGCGTACCTTCTTGCTCGACTTCGCCCGCTCGACATCTGCATAGACGCCTGCAGCGGTGAGTGCGGCGATCACGTCGTTTGTCCGGACCAAATCTTCGAACTGGTCCTCGATGACAACCGGGACCTCGCCTTCGAAGAGGTGCCCCCGTGCCCTTACCAGATCTTCGCATACGGTTGCCGCAAGTGCCGACCTGATGGCCTTCTGCTTCTCTTTCTTGTTGATCTGCCTGACAAGTATCTTGTCCGTGACCGGCGGATGTGCCGCTCTTCCACCCTTTGCCTGGGGTATCTTTGCTGCACGTGAACCGCCCTTGATGCGCGGCAACTGTGCGACACCCCTGCCACTCCCCCAGCTGACTGCGGAAGAGTTGATCCCGGCATAGGGGTATGTCCCATGGGGCTGCCGGCGGGTACTCTGGAGCGATATAACCGCCTTTTTGATGAGGTCCGGGCGGTACTCCTCGGAGAAGACTTCAGGAAGTTCCAAATCTCCGGCAATTGTGCCGTCGAGTGCTTTTACCTGTACTTTCATCGTCTTTTCACCCCTGCTTGCTCTGGATGCTCACGTGCTCGATGGCCGGCTGGCGCTCCATGTGTTCACCCTGCCTGACGGCAGGCCGTATCCTGACCAGCCTCTTGGCCGGTCCCGGGATTGATCCCTTGATGAGAACATACGGGTTTCTGACGACCCCGTAGTGCAGGAAACCCCCTGCAGGGGTTATATCTGCCCCATTGTCACCGAACATGAGAATCCGTTTGTTGAACTCTGTTCGCTGCTGGTAGCCCATCTGGCCCATCTGCGGGACCTGCCAGCGCACGTGGTGTGGGTGCCAGGGACCAAGGTTGCCGATATGGCGTTTTTTCCCGCCCCTCGAGTGCTTCCTCTTCCGAACCGAGATTCCCCAGCGCTTGACAGGGCCCTGGGTGCCTTTCCCGGTGGTTATGGCTGTGATGTCGGCGTAAGCGCCTGACTTGACCACGTTCTTGAGGGTGACCTCGTTATTCAGGAGACCGAGGGCAAACTCGAATCTCTGCATGATGGTACCTCCGCCGATGCGGATCTCCATGAGTTCAGGCACTTTCTTGGGGATACCGCTCACCACTTCAGGCATGGTGTGCATGAGTGCGTAGATATCCATGACCTTGCCGGACTCAATCCCTTCTGTTATGGCGGCCTTTGTCATCTCGCCATTGTATTTCTTGGGAAGTGTGATCCGTTTCGCCAGCGCGGGTTCAAGCGTCTCCGCCCACATCTCTGTCAT
>LKUF01000318.1 GCA_001412335.1 Methanolinea sp. SDB | reverse complement strand
TGTGAAGACGCCCCGGCGGCGGTTGTGGGTGACTTGATTGGGATCCCGGTTAACCACTCGTAAAATTCAAGCATAGATCCAGCTGGTTGGAAAAATTATTAATCCCGGATATCATATCCCAGGAATATGAAGAAAATACTATCAATAGTCGTCTTCAGTCTCCTGATATTGAGTCTTTTTACCCCCTCAGCAATAGCTCTTGGGAGAACTGATATCATTCAGGAGAGTATAGCATACCAACACACTCCTTTCACAGTCAGCTTTTTTGATACGTATACCAGCTACTCGGTACTCGATGGTTTCCAGTTGACTCACCCCGGTTTCCCGTTGTCGGGTCTCCATGGGTCAGTGCAATACGACAACCCTCTTGATCTCATCAATTATCATCACCCCTCCATCAACACGCTCATCTTCGACGACGTTACTGCGAGGAAACCGAACATCTATCTCTACAGTGACCAGGATCTGGTTGCCAGGGTGCGGCTTGCACCGGAACACGCAATCACGGTATCCGAACCGGTGTATCAGCCAGGGATTGGGTGGCAGGCCGAGATTCGTGACGGCAGCCTGAATGGGGCAGGGGATTTCCTCTTCTATGAAGCAATGGTGCCTGATTCAGTGTGGCAGAATGAGGAGGGTTATATTATCCATGCAACAGACCGCGAGCAGGACATGGCCTCCATGCTCGGGCAGTACGGCTTCAACGGGAAAGAGTGCACGGATTTCATCGACTACTGGGACGAGTACCTCTCCGATGACGTTGACTATGTCTTCTACCCCCAGGAGATCGATGCGGTGAATGAGGTCATGCCGCTCTCCATCACCCCGACGCCCGACGAGGTATTCCGCATCTGGTTCTATGCAGGACCATTCGAGACCGTCCCCGAAATGGTGATGAATCCGGAAATGATCGTCCGTGATGGCTTCCATGTCGTCGAATGGGGCGTCATGATCCAGGATGAATAAAGATCTCTCTCCTCTTTTTCGTTGGTTTTTCGTGTGCTATCCCGTCGAACTGCTCATCCGCCAGTCAGTCTCACTTCCAGGAATGTGCTGATTCGAAAAAATAGCCGGGCGGAGCCGGAGTTTGACAGGTCCTTGTCGGAAAGGCGGTTCTCCGAATCGCTCGCTGCGTTGCGTAAATATGGA
>LKUF01000317.1 GCA_001412335.1 Methanolinea sp. SDB | reverse complement strand
AATTACATCTGCTTTATATCCCAAAACAAAGCATTTTGTTATTTTAGGATCTACTTTTTCAAAGTTATTTAAGGTCCTTTCTAAAATCGTTTTCCCATGAATTTTTAACAAACATTTAGGATTTCCATCTGTAACAGTTAACGCTCTTGACCCAATCCCCGCCATCAATACTATTGCATTCATCACATGATTTTTAAAAATATAATTACTTAAAACATGATACCCATCAAAAACGTTTTAGATGGAATGTATATGCTTCTGGTAATTGTGTATGACTTAATTATTTGAGGCATATACATCGCAATAAACCATATCTCAAATCAGCTACTCAAATGCATATTCAATTCACAAAACCCTTATCCCTTTTCTGTCCAGAACAAGGAGTGTCTGAAAGAGAGATTCCCGCTTTATGCAAAGAATTCCGGAAAACCGGTAAAAGTAGGATCATTTCCACCCAGGATCCCTGAAACGTTTTTGAAAGAGCTTCCAAGTGTATTGATGCCCATAATCTAGCACCCCGAACAAATCCTCATCATACATGCAATAAAAACACCCGGCCTCTTCTAATCCTCTCCGGATAACCAGAATTATCTGGGGGATTTTAATATAACAATAAATACAGAGTCGGTTTCTCACACCCTCCCACACTCGTACCGCTCGAGTACCTTCCTTATGATCAAACTCGAGCTGCAGTAGGTATCCTCCGAGTAATTCCCGATCCGGACGAGATCGACATCGAGCCCCCTCTTCTCCAGCTCACTCCTGATCTTCTCCTCGTTGAAGTGCTGGTTAAACCCGAACGTGATCACGTCGGGCCTGATCTCCTCGATTGGGCGGAACATGTCGTGCAGGTCACCGAGCACCGCGTGGTCCACAACTGCAAGGGATGCAATCATGTGGACCCTCTGCTCCTCGGGGATGACGGGTTTTGGCTTGTGGGTGACGTTCGCATCCCTGGCAACGATCACGTACAGCTCGTCACCGAGCTTCTTCGACTCCTCGAGATAGTAGATATGCCCCGGGTGGAGGATATCGAACGTTCCGGTCGCGACAACCTTCCTCACCCGATCACCTCCATCTCGGTCGGGTTCCCGTTTGCACGGAAACACCGCCAGTTCTCCCCGGTGTAAGGATACCCGATGATGAGGTGGAACCTCCCCACCCGTGGAAAAAAACTCAAATCCGCATCCGAGGGAACCAGCGCTCCGTTCGGGTGGCTGTGGGCGCTTCCCGCGACATGGGTGTCGAGCGGCATCATGTCAAGAAAGAGGCTCGCGCTGGTCTCGCTGCTCACCGTCCCTGGCAGGAGGTTGAACTCGTCGATCACCCCGTCCGTCTCCCTGAGGATGCCGGCGAATTCGTACGGGTGGCGGTCCCGACCGACCTCCAGAAGCAGTTCCAGCAGGTCCCTGCTGATTCCTCGGATCTTCATATATGACCCGTAGATATTGGGGTTCCTGGAGATTAATGGTAAGGGTGTTGGCGTTAAACTGGAAGGAGAGATACCCTGGTGACAGGCTGGCCCTGGCGTATTGTGGTGAGATGGGCACTGCCCGACACTCGGCTCCCTGCGAGCTGGCCTGGACGTGGTGCACGGTGGCATACCGGGAGATTGGTGACAACATGACCCACTGTTACCTGACTTTAGCCCCCAAGTATGGTGGCATGCCGGGGGCGTGATCGCGGATCAACCCCTCTGACACCTGTTTCGGACGGATGCATGGTAACATGCCAGATACCGCTCGCGGCTCGACACAAAGACACCGGGCGCGACCCTGGCGTATCCGATGCATGCCAGGGGATCTCCCGATGAACGATCCTCGCACATCCTGGTACATTGTGGCATGCCGGGCACTGTTCGTGGTCCGGTTCTCTGCAACACGGCGCAGGGAAGAGATACAAGTGGCCAGGATATTCCGCCCCCAAAACCCCCCGTGCGATGCAACCACACATCAGCGGTAGAGTGCGCGAACTGGTATGCAGATAAATACCCGGTTCTCTCCCACACACAAAACAGCGGATTGCGCGATCCTCCCTGATGGGTTCATCCCCAATCCGGCAGAAAATGTTCACTGGACCGGTCAGAACGGGCCGTCCTGCTCGAAACTCCGGCCGAACCGGATGGCAAGCCCGGCCTTGTAGAGCTCCTTTCCAAGGTATGCGGCATGGTCCATCAGGGATACCCGACCGGCCTTCAAAATGGTATAAAAGACGTCTTCCCACCGTTCTCCCCGGTAGGCCTCGCCTTCGATGACAGCCACGATATATCCACCCTCGATCCCGATCCGGAAATTGCCGCACGGATCGTACACGATCTCGCTGGGCATCGTATCCGCCTTCACTACGTGCTCATACGCAAGCGGGGGCTCCCGCCTCTTCCGCTTCTCCTTCAGCACCAGGAGATCGATCCCGAGATCCTTCGGATACGGCCTCCCTTCCAGGAGGGCCATCATCCCGGTTGCCCTCCGCATCTCCCGGATCGACCCAGCCGTCTTGTCGGAATGCTCGCTCGTGAATATGACCGATGCGCCGAGTTCGTGCGCGAGTCCGGCAAGGAGGGCATTGATCCCGATAGAGTCCGCATCGAGAAGCTCGGTCACGTTTCCGGCCCCGAAGAAGACAGGATACTCGATATCGGGGAAATTGCAGAGTGATTCGGCCAGCCCCGAACCGACCGGCTGCAGGAGCGGGTCTGCAATGATGCAGCTGATCCCCGCCCGCTCGGCGGCCCGTATGTTCTCTTCGAGGCCGGACTGTCCCGGAACGATCACCGCCCCCACGCCTACCGCCCCGACCTCATCACCTATCACCGGAATATTCTCTTCCTGGAGGCTCAGCACGAGATCTGCCCGGTCCAGCGCGGCCGATATGAGAGCCGGGTCCTGGGTGTCGACGGCCAGCGGACCCGGGAAGTCATGAAGCTCTTCAAAGCACCGTTCCACATCGCCGGGCGTGGCATCGAACCCGAACCCGAGGTCCACGATATCCGCCCCCATCGAGAAGAAATCTGCTACTTTTCCCGGCAGATCGGGCACCTTGTGGGCGTCCATGATCTCTGCCAGGACCTTCATCCTTGAATTCCCGCCGATCTTTGTCGACCTGATCAGGTACTCAGGAATCGCCTGCTTCTCCAGATCTTCCACGCGGCGCATCGCCTCCTCCTTCTTCTTCTGTGCAAGGAAGTCGTCTGCAGGAATGGTGCGCGAGAGAGCAATCTCTCCAACCAGGGGGAGTATCAGGGACAGATCCGCCGCATGGCGCGGGCCTAAGAAAACCGGGACCCCGGTCACCCGCTCCACCTCCGCAAAGGATGAAGTCGACATCCCGGTCAC
>LKUF01000316.1 GCA_001412335.1 Methanolinea sp. SDB | reverse complement strand
GAGCTCTTTTGCCGGATGACGATCAGAACCATGAATCAAGGGTCTTTTGCCTTCCGGTCACCTTCAGGCCTTCCAGGGATTTTCTCACCCTCTCCGGTGAAAAATCAAAATCGTCACAGAGCATGCCGAGGATAGCGTCTTCGTCGGGCGGGTCCCATTTAAGCGAATAATCGTTGGTTACAGGGGGATTTTCAAAGAAATTCAGGATCTTTTCGATATCTGTTCCAGGCATCTTCTCTTCTGCCAGCCTGACAAAATCTCCCTTCCTGATAATTTTGAGCGCGGTTTTCGCACCGATCCCCCGGACACCGGGGTTGAAGTCCGTTCCCACCAGGATGGCCAGCCGGATGAGATCCTGGCGGGTGATGGAGAGGCCTTTGAGTATATCAGGTAACACGAGCTTTTCAGGAGAGACGGTCAGAGTCCTCCCTCTCATGCGTCTTTTGCCGCTCACGGTAAGGTTCCTGACGAGAACCGGCGCCCCGAAGAGAAGGGTGTCATAGTCCTGGGAGACCACATACTGCGCTTCACCCTCCCTGACCATGTATGCTGCCTGGGCTTCGCCTTCGCTCGGAGCATCAACGTAAGGCAGACCCATGAGCCTGAGCAGGGACTTAGAGGTTTTTATCACCTCGTCATCGATCTTTGACGAAGATCGTGCCTGCTTGTATGCCTCCTCCACATCACCCCGTTCAAGTGCCTGGCGCCACCGTTCGTCTGCCTCTTTCCTGGCCGCCCGCCTCTGTTCAATAGTCTCCTCCTTGAAGTCGGGAGGTTTTCCGTCGAAGACGAATACCGGCCGGATCCCTTTTTCAATGAAGTTGGCTGTCCTGAAGAGGATCCCTGACAGGTGCGACGTCACCCTTCCCCGGGAATCCATCAACGGAGTGCCGTCGGGCTGGCGTATGATGCTTAAGAACTGGTACAGTGCATTATGAGCATCGATGGCAGCAATCCCCCCAAGCGTCTCCCAGGGTATTGATACTTTGTAATCCACGAGGATTTCACGAAGTGCTACGCCCATCCTTTCCCCAATACCCCTGGTTTTTAGCGATACACGCGCTTTGAAAATTCCTCGACAACCCCGTCAACGTGTGCTATGGTACTGTCGTACTTCTGAGCCATCTTCAACGAGATCTCTTCGAGGTTGACCCTGATCATTCTCTCGCGGTTTATCATATCTCTCTCGATTTTCATGACAGAATAATGAATGATGACCATCAGCCCGCCGAGCGAAAGCACGATCAGAAGAAGAGCGAGTGTGTTTTGAGGAGTAAAATTCTGGTTCGTGGCGAGAAGGAGAGTTGAGACAACCAGTACCAGGAGGAGTATTATATCCCCGATATACTCACTTATGTTCATGTTTTTAGATGATGAGCACCCATTAATTAAACTACCTATCATCTCTGGAGCCCGGATTTCATGGAATTAGCCAAAAAATTGCCCCTCATCAGCATGCCCGCAATGCTCGTGCTGGTTGAACTGGGAGCGCTTCTCCTCTCCCTGCCAATGAAGGACGCGGGAATTGCAGCTTTCGAAGACCCATCATCCGTGGCAAATCCCCTGGTATTTATCGTGCTCCTGCTGATCTTTACCGCCTTTCTGCTCCTCCTCATAAAATACCGGTTGAAGAAACTGATTGGTATAATCATCGGAGTATCCATCTTTTTTACGTTCCTGTACATATTCAGTGCCATTTCCCTGTACGTCTTTTCCAATACGGTGCATGCGACTGTAACCACCCTTGTCTTCTCGATAGCAGCAACAGCCGTTTTATACCTCTACCCGGAGTGGTATGTCATTGACATTCTCGGAATGCTTATTGCAGCCGGAGCGGCTTCCATATTCGGTATATCTCTCGATATTCTGCCCGTTATAGTCCTGCTCATCATACTTGCAGTCTACGACGCCCTCTCGGTATACAAGACAAAGCACATGATCACGCTTGCGGAAGGAGTGGTGGATATAAAGGCGCCGATCCTCTTCATCGTCCCGAAACACCGGGACTACAGTTACCGGCGGGACGGAGTGGGCAATATCGGTGAAGGTGAGCGTGCCGCCTATATCATCGGAATGGGAGATCTCATCATGCCCTCAATACTGGTCGTCTCGGCAAACATCTTCATTGGAGGGCAGTTGTGGGGATTCATCAATCTTCCGGCGCTCGGGACAATAGCCGGATCGGTTGCAGGACTTGCCATCCTTCTCGTGTATGTCCAGAGAGGAAAGGCTCAGGCAGGGCTTCCACCGATAAACGGAGGCGCAATAACAGGTTTTTTAGCAGGGTTCGCCCTCACCCTTCTCATCTAGGATCTTCTTTTCGCGGTATCCCATCAGCGTGTCGACGACCTCGCTGATTCCCTCACCGGTCTCAGTGGACATGTTGAGGTATCCATCAAAATAGACGAGATCCGACTTGTTTGCCACGACCACTACCGCAACGTCGGTCAATGATTCGATCTCGTGAATGAGCCTGACCTGCTCTTCGATCGGGTATCCGCAGTGTTCACTCGCATCGATGATGCAGAGGATGACATCTGCAAGGTTGACAACGGCAGTCAGTGCCTGGCGCTCGATTGCGTTCCTCTCCTCTGCTGGCCGATCAAGTATTCCGGGCGTGTCAATGAACTGCATCCGTTCCCGACCGGTCATCCGGTGGCCCACGATGACACCTTTTGTGGTAAAGGGGTATGAAGCCACTTCGGGTGTGGCTGAAGATACAAGCCGGATGAACGATGATTTGCCGACGTTTGGGTATCCTGCGATGACCACGGTGAACTCATCCTCGACGTGCGGGAGTTTTCGCAGGACGTTTCGGATGTCGTTTAGGAACCGAAGGTCATCGTCGATCTGGTGAACAACAGATGACAGCCGTGCGACAGCCCTCTTCCTGATCACCTGTGGAGTTTCAGATTTCCTGGTCTGGTATGCCAGGCCGGGACCATGTGTCCTGGCCCATCTCGCAGCCCACCCGACTCCTCCAAGCGCCTTTTTCACCCGGTCGATTCCCCACAGGATATCGACAGTGTCACGGTAAAAGGGTGCGAGTGTCTCAAATTCAGGAAATGAACGCATGACACGGACCAGACGATCGTGGATGGCCTGGCTGACGGCCCGAACAAACTCTTCATTTGCCCTGTCCTTGTTCTTCTTCTCTTTCATCTTGGCTGCCGCACGGCGGAAGCACCTGTCCAGAACCTCGTCGGCCGTGGGCACCGTCGGAATCTTCTCAAACTCCACTGGATTTCAACCTAACATATATATGCCAATGCATATGATAAACCATTATGGATTTATCCCTTATCCAGAAGGACATCCTTATCACCCTCATCACGCTTTATCACCAGCATTCGCATCCCATAAAAGGAGAAGAGATTGCAGAGGTGATAAAGAGAAATCCCGGTACAGTCCGCAACCAGATGCAGGCCCTCAAGGCAATCGGCCTCGTTGATGGTATACCGGGTCCGAAAGGCGGATACAACCCGACGGAGCAGGCATACAGGGAACTGCACCTCAACATCACGGAGGGCGAGTATGATGTGCCGATTGCACGGGACGGCGAGACATTAAAAGGGATAAAAGTCGCTGAAATTGCATTTACCACGCTCTGCCACCCCGATATCTGCCAGGCAAGTGTCAGGGTGATAGGAAGCATCAAGTCGTTTGGGATAGGGGACCAGATCACAATTGGGCCCACACCGGTCAACAAGCTGCTGATACGGGGGGAGGTCTATGGAAAGGACGAGATATCGCAGACACTGCTCATCTCCACCTACGAGATGATCTCCCTTCCAAAAAAGCCTATCCGGTTCTACATGAGCAGTCCACTTATCAGCCTCGAAAGGGACGATTCGCTCATGGATGCCCTGTCCCTCTTTAATACCCACCACATACACGGAGCGCCGGTCATGGACGGGGAGTTGCTTGCAGGCATACTTACCATGAGTGACATCGCCCGCGTCCTGGAACAGGGCAGATCCCTCGACGAAAAAGTGTCGTCCATTATGACAACCGACGTGGTGAAGGCACCATCGAGCATCCAGCTCTTTGAAGTCATCACGAGATTCAAGGAAAGGGAGATAGGCAGGCTCCTGGTGATGGAGGACGATAAACCGGTCGGAATTTTGACACAATCAGACATTATCAGGGTCTTTCCGTCCCTCTGAATCTCTCCTGATATCCCGGGTGAATTATGCGGATACCCCCTGTTTTTTGACACTTCGCAGTTTTCACAGGGGAAGAGTCCAATTTTCATTATTCCATCCCTGGTACGCCCTGATAGGCACCAGACGAAAAGCCAGCACGATTGAATCTGGCAGAGTTCATCTTTTTTTGGGGGATTGGACAAGGAGCCACACCAACGCCTAATCCTCATTCTCACTCATTTCCACACAAGTTGGGGAAGAACCGGGTTTTTCACTTCGCTTGATTTCCCCTGGCGAGGAGTACTGATGATCCGCTTATCGTTTTTCTATCAGATGATGCCGCAGTCAGATATTCACTAATAACGGCTATAATTCATCTAAAACGCCGATTCGCATGAATTTTTAAACATGTTTAAATATTAAAAGCTCAACATCTCTTTTCATGTCCAGAGTAATGGCCCGCAGCCTCTCCCGGAAGAAGATTGTGACAAACGAGGGCAAGATGATCGGGACCCTCAAGAACATCGTGGTGGATTTTGAGACAGGCCAGGTTGTAGATTTGATCGTGTATCCGGATCCCTCGTTCGACACATCCGGCTATCGCGTCGAGGGTGACCGGCTCTTCATCAATTTCGAGGCAGTGAAGGATATAAAAGATTACATTATAGTGGATCGTTATCTCTCGCGAAAATAAGCAGAATATCTCTGGATAGCTTCCACAAACCCTTCTCCATACGAATTTTTTGAAACCCAGTCAGCAGCCCGCGCTGCATCCGGGTGAGCATTTCCGACTGCAACTCCCACACCCGCAGATACGAGCAGATCGATATCATTCTGCGCATCACCTGTCGCCAGGAAACCTGCCGGTGAAAGCCCCATCTCGGCTGCCATATGGGTAAATGTTGTCCCTTTACTTATCCCGGGCGCCTGGAGGTGAATTGCAAACCCGGTATCAAGCACCTGGACAGGAATGTCCGCGACCACCTCCCGGACCTCCGGGACAGGAACCGTCTTTGCAAATGCCAGGTCCGCAAAACGGTACGTCGGGCTGTACAATTCAAGCTCTGTTCCTTTTCTCCTGAAATGATCCACCAGTGTCTCCAGGGCAATCCTGCATACGGTCTGGTCCCCTAGGACCACGGGAACGTTTCCATACCCTATTCGGTAGATTCCCCCATTTTCTCCAATAAATGAGCCTGATGTTCCAATCATCCGGCATAAGGCATCCATGAAGCATGCGGTATTCCCGCTTGCCAGTATGACTTCGCTGCCATTATCTACACGATCACGTATCGCCTGGATGGCACCGGTGTGGATGCGCCTTCGCGAATCAGTGATTGTCCCGTCAACGTCAGTAACAATCCCTGTGAGTACAAGCCCCTCCTCGCTTTTTTTTCGCATGCGAAATACCGTGTCATGTATATCTAATCCACCGGGCTTATGCTTTCGGTTTTTCGAAAAGACTATCCGGTACCTACAGCACCCTTTGCGAAGAGGCAGCGACAGTGTTCACTCAAATACGCTAATCAAGCGCACAAACAGCACTTGGAACCCGATACACTGAAAAATCAATCACCGTGCGATCAGGCTTACCGGGAAAAAAGGAATTCTCTATCCTATTGCATTGTTGACCACGTCTGTCACGCGATCGATCTCTTCATCGGTGATCACAAGTGGAGGCACCAGGCGAAGGTTTCCATCAGCGGCACAATTCACAAGCACCCCATTCCTGGCACACTCCTTCTGCACCTGGGGACACCCCTCACCGACAGTCATCCCGATCATCAACCCTCTCACCCTCGGGTCGTGAGATGCCAGGGCCTTCCTGAAGCGTTCACCTTTGCCGGCTATACCAGGCAGTATCTCTTCGATCACAGATATCGTGGCAAGGCTGGCCGCACAGGCCAGCGGACCGCCTGCAAAGGTGCTTCCATGCTCACTCTTCTTGAATTCGAGCCCATCGCGGGCCAGGAGAGCCCCGATTGGAAAACCGCTGGCCATGCCTTTTGCAAGGGTTACGATATCGGGCCTGACTCCCGAGTGGTGGATACCGAGCCATTTACCGGTCCGGCCCATCCCTGTCTGCACCTCATCGACTATGAGGAACGCCCCGTGATCGTCGCAGCATTGACGCACTCCTGCAATGAAGTCGTTGTCGGGAATGATGATGCCTGCCTCGCCCTGGATCGGCTCTAAAAAGACACCAGCAGTCTCATCGTTTACAACACGGCATAATGCATCCAGGTCGCCATATTGCACGAATGTGCAGCCGGGTTCGAGCGGCTCGAAGGGCTCCCTGATCGCAGGCTTGTGCGTCACCGCAAGGGATCCCATCGTCCGTCCATGAAACCCGTGGGTGAATGCAACAAACTCCTTCTTTCCGGTGGCCAGCCGGGCGAGCTTGATAGCCCCTTCATTGGCTTCGGCTCCCGAATTTGAGAAGAATGCCTTCGACATGCCGGTAATCTCGACCATCTTTTTTGCAAGTTCCGCCTGGTGGGGCACATAATAGAGATTCGAGCAATGAATCAGGCGATGAGCCTGGTCACAGATTGCCTGCACAACGCGGGGATGGCAGTGGCCGGTACTGCAGACTGCGATTCCTGCCACGCAGTCGATATATTCCATTCCGTCTGCATCCCAGACACGGGACCCCTCTCCCCGGGAGATCATGATCTCCCTGGAAAATGCGGGCATATAGTATTTTGCATCCATTTCGCGAAATTTTTCGTCTTTCATCCAATCTTCACCTGGTTATGCGCTTTTTATTCATATTCGATCGTTGCCGGCGGTTTTGGCGTGACGTCGTACACTACCCGGGCAACATTCGGAATTTCGGAGGTGATCCGTGACGCGAGCCGGTCAAGTGCATCATACGGGATCTGCAGAGGATCTGCGGTCATACCGTCACGGGAATTGACAGCCCGTACCGCCACTATCCATCCGTGAACCCTGTTGTCGCCCTTCACCCCGGTTCCAAGACCAAGAAGCGCTGCGAAACACTGCCAGGGCTTGTATTGTTCCACGATCTCGTCCTCTACGATCCAGTTGGCCTCCCTGACAACCTCGATCTTTTCCGGGGTGACCTCCCCGATAACCCTGACCGCAAGGCCGGGTCCGGGAAACGGCATCCGGTGGGCAATCTCATCCGGCAGGCCAAGCGCCATCGCCACCTGGCGGACTTCGTCCTTGTACAGGTCGCGAAGGGGCTCTATAAGGTGCGTAAATTCCATTTCGACTGGCAAACCACCCACGTTATGGTGGCTCTTGATCCCTCCCTCGCTCTCGATCCGGTCAGGGTAGATAGTCCCCTGCAGGAGACACGGGGCTCCTGTCTTCCTAGCCTCCCTCTCAAAGATACGTATGAACCTCTCGCCGATGACCTTTCGCTTCTCTTCCGGATCATTGACCCCGGCGAGAGCAGGAAAGAACTCGTCCGCTGCCCGGACAACATGCAGGTTCATGTGCCCAAAGAGGTGCATGATACGATCGGTCTCTCCTTTCCTCATCAGGCCGGTATCCACGTATATGGGAATCAGCCTCTCTCCGATCGCCCGCTCTGCAAGAACCGCACAGACCGAACTGTCAACTCCGCCGGAGAGGGCAATAACGACGTTACAGTCTCCTGCAGCAGCCCTGATCTCCGAGACTGCATTTTCGATAAATGACTCTGTGTTCATTTCAAAACCAAACCATTACTTTGACTTTTTATTCGCTCCGCAGGCCCCGACAAACCCGAGGTATGGAGGAGACAGTCTCGTGGGCCTCGACCTGAATTCCGGGTGGAACTGTGTGGCCAGGAAGAACGGATGATCCGGGATCTCACATATCTCCATGCGGTTCTGGTTATATCCCGAGAAGACCAGGCCTGCCCGTGTGAATTCACCGATATACTGGGGGTTGACCTCGTACCTGTGGCGGTGACGCTCGACTATCTCCCCGTTTCCATAGAGTTCCATTGCCAGTGTACCTTCATTGATCTGAATCGGATAATTTCCAAGCCTCATGGTGCCTCCCAGGTCCGTGACATCCTTCTGTTCTGGGAGTATGGCGATCACGTGCCTGCCTTCGCCGAGTTCCGCGCTTGTCGCATCTTCCCATCCAAGGACGTTCCGCGCATATTCTACAACTGACAGCTGGAAACCGAGACAGAGACCGAGGAATGGTACCTTTTTGGTTCGTGCAACACGTATAGCGGCGATCTTGCCCTCGATACCTCTCTTTCCGAACCCCCCGGGCACAAGTATGCCGTCGAACTCCTCAAGCTGTCTCTCGTCGCACCGCTCTGCATCGATCCAGGAGATCCGCACCTCTGTTGAGAGGGCTCGCCCTGCATGCTTGAGCGCCTCCTTGATGCTCAGGTACACATCCTCGATCCCATACTTGCTTACGATGGCCACGTTCACCCGGCGGGTATATTCCCGGGTGACCACGTGATACCAGTCAGAGTCAGCAGTCCTCTTCTCCAGGCCCAGTTGCCCGGCAAGAATATCTGCAATGCCCTCTTTCTCTAGCTCCATCGGGACGAGATATATATCGGCAACAGTAGCCGCGCTGATAACCCCGTTCTGTTCGAGATCACAGAATGCGGAGATCTTTCGCTTGGTTTGCGACCCGATCGGTCGTTCGCACCTGCCGACTATGATATCTGCAAGAAGCCCCAGTTCCCGCAGGGTCTTTACCGAGTGCTGGGTGGGCTTGGTCTTGAGGTCGCCCATCGTATCGGAGGGGATGAGGGTTACATGAATTAAAACGGTGTCGTGCTCGGGGAGTTCCCCACGCATCTGGCGCACCGCCTCCAAAAATGGCATGCTCTCGATATCCCCGACCGTTCCGCCCACCTCGACAAGACAGATTTCGGCTGTCTCCTGCCCAGGAATCTCTTCTTCTGCAGCATTCCTGATTGAAGTCTTTATTTCATCTGTGATATGGGGAATGATCTGGACCGTCTCTCCGAGGTAATTGCCGCGGCGCTCTTTGTCGATGACACTCCGGTATACTTTCCCGGTGGTGATGTTGTGCGAGGACGTGAGATCGATATCAAGGAACCTCTCGTAATTGCCGAGATCGAGGTCGACCTCACTTCCATCACTCAGGACGAACACCTCACCGTGCTGCCCCGGATTCATGGTCCCGGCATCGATATTCAGGTATGGATCGATCTTGACTGCGGTGACATTGTAACCGCGGTTTTTGAGAATCCTGCCCACGGATGCGGCAGTAATTCCTTTCCCGAGGCCGCTCATCACCCCCCCAGTAATAAAAATGTACTTCAATGAAATCCCCTGGCGCTCCTTCTCATAGGTATGCATCAATTATTGTTACTGGCAAAAGATAGTTTTATGCCCCCATGCGCAATCGGCGCTGCAACAGGGTTTCTGTGGGTTCTAAAAAAAAGAGGGAGTTATTCCCTGCCCACCGCAAAGGCTGCTGTTGTACGGGAGAGAACTTTTCCGTCCTTGCTGCCCGACCTGACTTCCCCTTCTGCAAAGATTACCCGCCGCCCTCTCTTCACCACCCGTCCGGCGGCATAGAGGGATCCCTCACGTGCGCCGCTGATAAAAGTCGTGTGTTCCGAGATCGTGGCCAAACGCTCATTCTTCTCGAGCAGCGGATAGATAGCAAGTACCATCGCCTCATCGGCGAGGGCAGTAAAAATTCCCCCCTGAAGCCATCCTTCGCCATTCTGCATATCGGGTCGAACCTTCATGGATATCACTGCATCCCCGCCATCTATCTCCTCCACATCTATTCCCATCAGGGAAAAGAATGGGTTCGCATCCCTTCCTTTCGCACGGATCTTCTCGATATAATTCATGGTGGAACTATATTGGAAACCCATTCAATAAGAGTTGCTGGATCTCAACGCCGCAATTAAAGAGTATTACATCCAAATGTATCCTATGGAACCGCAACTGCAATCTATGCTCCGGGATCTCATCTGGTTGAATGCCCTGATAGCCACCGAACTGATACAGATTACCGAAAACACCTCTGCGATTCTTCGAAAAAGTCCCCCGCCGGATTCCTGCATACGTGAGCACCAACAACTGCGGAAGGTCGCACTCGAGATCGCAGAGAGATACAGGCCCGATACCGGTCTTTACGAACATGTTGCCGATCACCAGTAGTCTTACAGGCCACCCGATTCCCAGTAACCAGGAACAGTGGCATACAGATATTCGCAATAAAAAATTGCAGAGCTACGTGCAATAACCCCCACGCCAGCGACGAAGATATGGATCAAAACGAGAGATACGCACACATCCCGGATTACACCCTCGTGATCCCGGCATACAACGAGGAGGAGAGAATAGGTGCGGTACTGGAAGAACTGAAATCCTCTTGCGGGAGATTCATCTTCATCTTCGACGGCGATGACCGGACACCGGATATAATCCTTGAATTTTCGAGGCGGAATCCGGGTATCCCCATACACGTGGAGCGTCATAATAAACGAAGAGGGAAGGGAAAGGCAATACTCGAAGGCTTCAGGATCGCGAATACACCCATCGTCGGCTTCATGGATGCAGACGGTTCTACCTCCATCAGGGAGATGGAACGGCTTGTATCAGAGATCAATGCCCATGACGCTGCGATAGGATCACGGTGGCTGCCAGGGTCCAGGCTGCCGAGGAAGCAGGGATTTTCAAGGCGCATCCAGAGCAGGATCTTCAACCTCATCATCAGGATCCTCTTCGGCCTTTCATTCAAAGATACGCAGTGCGGGGCAAAGGTATTTAAAAAATCAGCAATTGATGCAGTAATCGGGGACATGGTATCATCCGGCTTCGAATTTGATGTGGAACTCCTGTGGCGGCTGTCCAGAAAGGGATACGCCATCTGGGAAGTCCCGATTAAATGGACAAATATGAGTGATTCAAGGGTAACGAGATCAGATGCGGGCGGCATGCTTGCCGGCCTCCTGAAACTCCGCATCCATGGGTGAAGAGATGACAGGGGATTCCGGACATGGCAGAAAGAGGGAGGCATTCATGCTTTTTGAGGGAGGCAGTTATGAAAGATCATACGAGATATGCAGGGATATCACTGCCACCGATGATGATCCCTCGATAGTGATCCTATCAGCGATGAACCTCTTTCACATGGGCAGGCTGGACGAAGCTGAAGCATATTTTAAGGACCTCGTCTGCCGGATGCCGGAATCCTCATATGTTCACAGTTATCTTGGAAAGGTGCTGGAGATGAAGAGAGAGGAAAAGGCAATAACCCACTATGGCAGGGCAATCATACTTGACCCAAAAAACCAGGAAGCTCTTCGCAGCTATGCAGCATATCTCCTCTCCTCCGGCGATCCAAGATCTTCCGTCACGATTTTGCGAAAACTGTTTGACCTGTCCGGAAAGGAAGAGGATTTCCGGACTCTCGTACAGGCACTCCTGGCTTCGGGCGAGGCTGACGAAGCTCTCGAATATTACAAGGGAAGAACAGGCAGCACAATAGCCGATACCCTTTATACCAGGGTATTGCTCTCCTGTGGTGAGATCGATACCGCACTGGACGTTGCCCGGGAGGGGATGGAAAAGACTGATGATCCGCTGTTTGCCCGGTTTTACCTGTCAGCTCTTACCAAAAGAGATCCGGATGCTGCACTCGCCACCTATCCATCGATAATCAAAAAGACCGGTAACGCTGATATTGCTCTGGATCACATACGTCTCCTGGAGGAGAAAGCCCGTTACAATGACGCAATAGACGCGTGTTCAATGATGACCGCAGGGAAAAATGAAGATGATACCGCCGGGATTCATCTCATGATCGCGGATCTATATGCCCTTGCGGGTGACAGGGACAGGGCCCTCGAAGAGTACCGGCGGCTGATACGATCCCAGATGATCCTTATGTGCGAACCCAACCTCCTCGGAAAGGCGCTCTCATCATTCAAAACGTTTCTCCTCACGTATTATCCCCTGAAAACTGCCGCCCCGATGTATCTTGAGCTCATATCCGGCCAGTCGGACGTGATCTGCCTCCTTGCAGCCGCACGGTTCTATGAAGAACTGGGAGATTTCTCTGAGGCCAGGTCATGGTATTACCGCGCATACAGGAGTGATTACCTCCAGGGAGGCTGTGAATATGCCCGGTTTCTTGCAAACCAGAAAGACTTTCGTGAATGTGAGAAAGTCATGCTGTATGTTGTGAATAATATCAAAAAAACAACGGATCTCATACGGATCTCCGGCCTTGTTGTCGGCGATTCCCGGTTCTACCGCTTGAAGCGGTTGCTGGACCGGTTGATCCAGCGGCTTGAATCAAGGATATCAATGCTGAATTCCCACGGCATGGAATATCTTGCGCAGTCATTGCTCTTTTCCGCAGCACGGGCACTCGATGAGAATGATTTTCCGTGGTGCAAGGAGGCATGTCTCAGGGGACTGGATATCATACCACCCCGCCCCCGCGATCTCTCCCCTGCAGATTTTCTTGCTCTGCTTGAGGCATGCAAGGAGAGAACACTGTATGACGTCCCCATCTTTCATACGGATGAGAATGAGAGGCCGAAAGATACGATCCCTGCCGAAACGCTTCACGCACTCCTGGAACTTGATGAGAACGAGAAGAAGATCGTTGATTTTCTGAAAGCACACGGACGGGCGAACGAGATGGACCTCCGTACCCTGCTTGGGACACGGAGAGTCGCCGGCTATGTCAACAGATTGCTGCAAAAATCGGCTTTTAAGGGAGTACAGATAATTGAGAAGAAAGGTGTTGGTCAATATGGAGAAATATATGAATATTGCGGGGCCTGAACAGACGAAAACCCGCGGACTGGAGAGCATGAATATCATCAACGCTCTCCGGCGGGGGACTGTCCCTGCCAGTGGACTTGAGCGGATTGCAGTCGGCCTTGATGTCGAGGAAGAGACGATCGCAACGCAACTTGATTTTGTCATGCGGGGCGGAGGCGACATCAAATTTATACGCGGCGAATACGGCAGCGGGAAGACATTCCTGGTGGCACGGGCGCTCGAGATCGCCCGTTCAAAGAATTTCGTGACCTCGCACGTGGTGATATCCCAGACAGCACCGCTCTACAAGCTGAAAGGTATCTACCAGCAGATCTGCGCCACGATGCGGACCACGGAGGAGGAACACGCCCAGAAGGCGATAATTGACAGCTGGCTGTTTGGTATAGAAGAGAAGATCCTGAAGGTTGCCAGGGAAAACATGGATGAAGAGACGCTCGAGAAGGCGACGGTAAAAGAGATTGAGACGTCACTTGCCGGTATAAGCGAGATGAACACGTCCCTGGCTGCAGCGCTTCGCACGTACTACAAGGCAAACAATGCAGGAGATTTCCAGACTGCACAGGCTGCGATTGGATGGATCTGTGCCGAACCCAATGTCGGCAGAGAGTTCAAGCAAAAAGCAGGCATCAGGGGGGACATCGATGAGAGCGTTGCATTGATCTTTTTGAGAGGACTTATCCGCATCATCGTGAGTGCAGGGTATGCGGGGCTTGCAGTGGCCGTGGACGAGGTGGAGACGACCCAGTCACAGGCCAGAAACCAGCGGGAGAAGGGATACAATGTACTGCGCCAGATCGTCGACATCCTCGATCGCGGGGAGATGCCGCATTGCTATTTTCTGTTTACCGGAACCCCGGCCTTCTTTGAGGGCCCCAGGGGCATCAGGTCTCTCCCCTCGCTTTTTGACAGGATCAACGTGATACAGGCTGACGATTTCCGGAACCCGCGGCAGCCCCAGATTGTCCTTTCAAAATTCAATTCCCGGAAACTGGAGCAGGTCGCCCTCAAGGTGATGGACATCTACTCGGAAGCATACACGGAGGTTGACCGGAGCAGGGTCACCCACAGGTTCATCCGGGCGATGATACAGAAGGTGACGGGGAAATTCGGTGGACGAATCGACGTTATTCCCAGGATTTTTTTGAAGGAATTTGTAGATGTACTCGATAAGTGCGAACTGTACGAAGATTATGATCCATGGGAGAGCTATTCATTTGACGCAGCTCATATCCGGGATGAGTTAAAAGAGGAGGAAGAAGCGGTCATGGTCGTGGAATTCTGACCGTTTTTTTGTTTTTCTGATCAGCCGGGGAAAATACGGGGATGTTTATCATACGATTGATTGAGAAAAAACCGTATCAGAGGAACGGCGCTGTATTGTGCAGATACACGGGATTCCTGATTTTTCTCTGCATTCTGTGTGTCGGCATACCTGCCTGCGATGCCTCGGCGGTCACGATTGCCGTTTACCCACAGGTCTGCCAGGTCGGTGAACCGATTATTCTTTCAGGCACGACTACGCTGGAAAACACCATTGCAGTCTACCTCTTTCTCATTGGTCCGGAACTTGACGCACGAGGGGTAACCCTTGAGAACCTGAACCTCCCTGCAGGTCAGGGATATTTCACCTCGGCCCGCGTTTCAGGTGATGGTTCGTGGGCATATAAATGGAACACCGGAATCATTGCAGGACGCTTGAAACCCGGTATATACACCATCTACGTGATAAACGTCCCTCTCGGCATGGACCGGATGCCTGCTGGCGATTCATCGTCGGTGAATATCACCTTTATCGAGGCGCAGAAAACCCCTCCCCTCGGCCCTCCCTGTGCCGCAATCGCCATGGTTGCGCTGGCGGCAGCAGCGTCTGTTACACGGAAAAGAGAATAAAAGCCGGTAATCCAGGCGTGTTTCAGCTGGTTTTTCTTCTTCGTATGCGGACTGAGTCCGCATGTGCATGCAGCCCTTCCGCGCAGGCGATACGTTCGGCCACCTCGCCAACGCTCTCCAGTCCCTCCCTGCTGATGATCTGGATGGTGGAGCTCTTGCAGAAATGCCGGACGTCAAGACCTGAATGGGTTTTTGAGTTCCCGGCAGTGGGCAGTACATGGTTGGTTCCCGAGGCATAATCCCCGCATGCAACGGGAGAGTATCTTCCGATGAATATGGATCCCGCGTGACGGATCATCCGGATTATATCAAGTGGATCATGAACCTGGATGGAGAGGTGCTCTGGTGCGACCAGGTTCATGATCTCTGCACCCTCTTCCAGTGTATCTGCCAGGATATATCCCGTATTTCCGATCGATCTCGAGATGATATCCTTCCGTTTTGCCTCAATAACCATATTCTCCAGCGCCTTTCCGGTCTTTTCCGCCAGTCCGGCGTCCGTGGTGACCAGGAGACATGCTGCGTCCGGGTCATGCTCCGCCTGGGCAAGAATGTCTGCAGCAATGTATGCGGGATCTCCCGATCCATCAGCCAGTATACCAATCTCGCTTGGACCTGCAGGAAAGTCAATCTCCACTTCCCCCCGGAGAAGCATCTTGGCCTGTGTCACGTAGACGTTTCCAGGCCCTACGATCTTGTCCACTGCGGCAATACTCCCGGTGCCCAGCGCCATGGCTGCAATCGCCTGGGCACCGCCGACGGAATAGATCTCGTCGACGCCTGCGATGTCCAGGGCGACGAGGGTTGCAGGATGCACAGGCGGCGGTGTGCAGCAGCAGATGGATCTAACCCCTGCTACCCTGGCGGGAACTGCACACATCAGGGCCGTGGAGAGATATGCCGCTCTTCCACCCGGGACGTACGCGCCTATCCTATCAAGAGGAGTGGTCTTTTCCCCGAGGATCACACCCGGTTCGACCTCCTCGAGCCAGAGATCGCGGGGTTTCTGCATCTCGTGGAACCTGGAGATCCTGGCCTCAGATTCTATAATCGCTTCAACAAGAGCAGTTTCCAGCTCATCGTAGGCAGACTCGCGTCTCT
>LKUF01000315.1 GCA_001412335.1 Methanolinea sp. SDB | reverse complement strand
GGGGACGAGAAGGGACGCCTCGTCTCCGGCCGCAAGGATCATTCCGTTGGACTCGATGCCGAAGATCTTTGCCGGTGCCAGGTTGACGACGACGATGACCTGTTTTCCCACCAGTTCCCCCGGGTCATAAAACGGGGCCATTCCGGCCACGATCTGTCTCTTCTCGGTTCCGATATCCACCTGGAGCTTCAGGAGCTTGTTTGACTTTTTGACAGGCTCGGCCTCGATCACCTGGCCCACGCGGATATCCATCTTTGCAAATTCTTCAATAGTTACCTTTTCCATCTTTTCACCTCTCTTCTCCGCTTCTGCAACCCGCTTCTGGAGCATGCCGTCGAGATCGCCTATCAGGGAGTCATCGAGCTTCTCAAAGAGTGGCCGTGGTGGCGAAAGCTCCCTTGCAACGAGATCAATGAGTCCTTCCTGGATCGTATGATCTGCAATATTATCCGTGTTCCCAAGCATCTGCCAGATATCCTGGGCCTTTTGTGGGATAACCGGTTCGAAGACCAGGGCCAGTGCCTTTACAATGGAGAGACAGTTCCGTACCACCTGCATGGCCGCGTCCCTGTCGGTCTTGATCAGCTTCCATGGTGCGTTGGTCTGGATGTAGTTGTTGCCAAACGACGCCAGCGTCATCATGCCGTCGATGGCGGTCTTGAATTCGAACTCATCGATCGCTGAATCGATTGCAAAAAACGATCTCTCGATCTCGTCGAAGATGCCCTTCTCCGTGGGGATATCAGGGATTCCCCCGAACTCCTTGTGGGCGAAGTAGAGGCTCCGGTAGATGAAGTTTCCAAGGGTATTCACGAGCTCGCCATTGATCCGCTCACCAAAGATCTTCCAGGAAAAGTTCAGTTCCTTTGTGTGGTTGGTGTACGAGAGGAGGTAGTAACGCAGGTAATCGGCGGAGAGGCCCCTGTCGAGGTAATCCTCGTTGGTCCAGACCACATAGCCCCGCGACTTGGAGAACTTGTGGTCATCCACTTTCACCATGCCGCTTGCCACCACTGCCTCCGGTGTTCCATACCCGGCACCCTTCAGGAGAGCCGGCCAGAATATGCAATGATGATAGATGATGTCCCCCCCGATGAAATGCCGCACAGAGGTATCCCCGCACCAGTAGTCTCTCCAGTCTTTCCCGGTTGCCTTTGCCCATTCCTCGGTGAACGAGATATAGCCGATCGGTGCGTCGACCCAGACATAGACCACCAGGTCGTCACGCCCGGGGAACTTTACCCCCCATTCAAGCGTCCTCGTGATGCACCAGTCCCGTAACTCGTCCTTCACCCATCCCAGGGCATAATTACGGGCATTCAGGGTCCCTTTCAGGTTTTCTAGGTGGCCGAGGAGAAATTCTCTGAAGTCACCCAGCCGAAAGAAGAAATGTTCCTGCTCCCGGAACTCCGCACGGTTACCACAGACGGTGCAGGTGGGTTCCTGGATCTCTCCCGGTTCGAGATGTCGTCCGCACCCCTGGTCACACTCATCTCCCCTGGCAGGCTTTCCACAATGGGGACATATGCCCTCGACGTACCTGTCTGGCAGAAAACGCTCGCACTTCGTGCAGTAACTCTGTTCGATCACCTTTGAGTAGACAAACCCCTTGTCAATAAGTGACTGGACGATCTTCTGAGTACGCCCGTGGTTGGTAGGGTCATCAGTCATACCGAAATGGTCGAAGACGACCCCCATCCTCTTGAATGTCCGGTCGAAGTGGTCATGGTATATCTCTGATAACTCCCTCGGTGTTCTTCCTGATTCCTCGGCACTCACGACGATAGGCGTGCCATGGTTATCGGAACCACAGATGAACACCACCTCGTCCCCTCTCCGGCGGAGATATCGCACGTAAAAATCGGCGGGAACATAGGTCCTCAAATGGCCGATATGACACGGACCGTTCGTATATGGCAGTCCGCATGTCACCAGCACGGGCTTGTCACTCATCACTACACTTTTGATGATGATGCTATAAATAAGATGATTATAATGAGGAAAAAACTCACATTCCGGACTGTATCGCTGGGAACAGAGCCCCCAATCCCCAAAACAGAAGACCTTGCCCGGTGGATCGCGGAGATGCGGGGCAGGAATGCCGACCTGGTCACGTATCAGCTGGAAGAAGGGTTGATTCCCCAGATCGATTCCGGGATAGGTGATATCTGCACGGGAGGAAGATTTTACGGGAAACGGTGGCTCGAATGCCTGACAGGTATAGACGGGAGGACTATCGTCGCAGAGCCTGGATACCTGTCCGGCCCGGTTACAGCCGATGCGGAGGATATCGGAGTTTTTGCAAGGGATGCACGGGTAGCGTTGCCTGCCCCGAATCTCCTCGGCCTGAAAGATTCATATTTTTGCGATGAACACGAGATGCAGGATGCATTATCGGCGGTGTACCGGGGACTCATGCGTGAAATGAGGGATACCGGAATTGCGGGGCACGTCCTCCATTGTGACCGGATTCTCGAACATGAACTCGAGACGCTGGCAGGAAAGAAGGTATTCTTCTTTGCACGTGACCCTGATGAAGAAGGCCTTGCAACGCTCCTTGAATACCAGCGAACACTGGCCGTCACCCCTGGATATATATCCCTCGTCGAGGGACTCATCGACGAATACGAGATTAAACGGGTTATCCTGGTCGATCCAGATGCCAGGGCACTCATGGCACTCCTCCAGATACGCGATCCTGACCAGGTATCAACAGGCGGATACTGCACCTCAGCCTGCGATCGATACTGGAGAGACCTGGTGGATGCATCAACAATTGTCAGGTAGTCTCGGCAACTGCGACGAACCTGTCAAAGTGCGAGCTTCTCCCCAGGAACCGGAATAAAAG
>LKUF01000314.1 GCA_001412335.1 Methanolinea sp. SDB | reverse complement strand
AAAAAAGTGTCCACGATCTTTTGTAACCACCTTCATCATCCTGGTGCATATCCGGATTGCGTTGCCACGGGTATGGTTGGGAGGTGGACACCCGTCGGGACGAAAGTCATGCGCTCCGGTTGGGGCCCGATGACCATAATGCCGATTCACTCTGCCTGGACCCTGCGAATCGTCCATACTCAAAGCAAACAGATTTTGCGCATTTTTCGCAGGATTACAGGTTTTTGCGCAGTATTTTCTCACAGCATCAAGTCCCGATCAGCTGGAGAATACCGTACAACTGATTCCCGGGTCATTATATCGTAAAATTATTATTTTGCGCAATCTTTATATGCTTGGAGATAAAAGAGAAATATGCCATATATGAAGGCCAGGATGATAACGTGGACCGAGCACTGATCCATACCTTGTCATCTCAGCACCAGCAGGGTATGGCACTCCCCTCCATCGATACATAGCGGGAAAGAATATGGCAGGTAGAAAGATCACCGGTCAAATAGGAGATGAGAAGGCACATGATCGTTCGCCACCTTTCGATCAGGCCCTCATTGACCGTGATCATTCCCTCCTACGAGCGAAGATACTTGCCAAACTTGACGATGAAGATGTGAGAACCGCGCTGACCAGGCTCGGCAGATAGGCCTTTGTACATATATGGTACCCCTTTTCTGCTTTTTCGGGCAGAAAGGAAAAATAAGGGCGATTGCATTCATGGAGCAGCATCGCCCGAATGGTTCATAACCCTCAAAACAAAAAACTCCCCCTTTCCTACAATTTCCAGTCACTTTTCTTCCGTTGCATTCTCTGGCTTCGTACCTCTGAACTGTCCAGGACGATACCCTGAATGTGCGTCTCTGTCCGGGCATTCCCACGCAAATAAGATATTTCATGTGTGCACACGGTTTATGGGATGAAGAGACTCGAGCACCTGGGCATCATCGCCCACGATATGGGCATGATCTTCAGTTTTCTCGGGGTGATCACACTCCTGCCCTTCGTGGTGCTGATCATCTATCGGGAGTGGGACATGATCGTGCCCATGGCGACAGTCCCTTTCACCTTCGTCGTGCTCGGACTGCTCATATCCAAGGTGCCGAGCAGGGAGCATGTCCCCCAGATCTCCGTCGCGCTGGCGGCGGTTGCCCTGACCTGGTTCGTATCGGCAGTAATCGGCTCGTTCCCATTCATCGTGGGCCTCGGGATGTCTCCAACAGACAGTATATTCGAGGCGATGTCAGGGTGGACAGATACCGGAATCACGATGATGACCGCGATTGATGCCGCTCCAAAGACGCTCCTGTTCTGGCGATCGCTGATGCAGTGGATTGGAGGAATAGGGGTCATAGCATTCGGAATTGCCATGGCATCACGTTCGAGCCTCACCCAATTCCGCCTGTACCGGTCAGAGGGGCGTTCAGAGGCCCTCATGCCGAGCGTGGTGTCGACGGGAAGGAGGATGTGGGGGATATACCTTGGACTCACCCTCTTCTTCACGTTTCTTATCATGCTCTCGGGGGTGTCCCTCTGGGACGCCGTAAACCTCACCCTGACGGCCATCGCCACGGGCGGGTTCACGCCACATGATGCGGGTATCGGCTTTTATGACAATGCCCTCCTCGAATACCTCCTCATACCTGCCATGCTCTGCGGCTCATTTCCGTTCAAGATATATTTCTTCATGTACCGGGGTGCATTCCGCCATATTTTCAGGGACCAGACTATCAAGGTCATCCTGCTCCTCTCTCTTCTCGGATCATCGATGGTGATCCTGAACCTCCACCTGTTTGGAGATCTCGCCTGGAAAACCGCTCTGCGGGAAGGGCTGTTCATGGGGGTGTCCGCCGCAACCAGTACAGGATTCCAGAACTCTTCGGTGAACCTGTGGCCGGCCATATCAATCATCGTTGTGACATTGCTCATGCTTATCGGGGGGGCATCGGGGAGCACAGCAGGCGGCCTTAAGGTGAACCGGATTATCCTTGCGTATGAAGGGCTTATTTGGTGGTTCAAGCGTTTTTTTGTGCGGGGAAACGTGATTGTCCCATTCAAGCATGACGGAAGGACATATCCAAAGAAGATATCAGAACTGGAGTTGTCCAAGAACATGGTCATAATTGTCCTCTACGTATTGATGGTTTTCCTGGCGGTCATCTTTTCACTCCATACGGCCGGCATGGGCCTTCCGACAGAGTTCGTGGTATTCGATATCGTATCAGCAATAGGAAATAATGGTCTTGGAGCGGGATTTGTCGGTCCTGCAAGCCCGGTGGCGATAAAATGGCAGTTCATCCTGCTCATGTGGATCGGGCGTCTCGAGATACTTCCTGTTCTGATTCTCTTTCTCGGATTGTTCAGGGGTTTTGATATCAGGATACCCAGGTAAACGTTTCCCGATCTGAAAACCAGGGATAGGATTTCCAAGAGGAGGCCCCGGATTCCATGGAGGTGGAGCACCGCATCCACCCAAAAGAGATAATGTGAATGCGGTTTACCTCTGTTCGGGCTTTTTTGTCCTAATTGGCCATTAAAATCTCCTGAACTGTCTGTATTCTTCATGCATTCAGGTTTCTTTTGGGTACTGGCGAGTGAACATGAGGTTGACAAAGAGAGTTAAATCGGTTAATGCCGCCAGTATCGCCGATATCAATCATTTTAGTAATATGAAAACCCTTATTTGGCTTACCCCTGTAACTGTTGTATGCTGGAGAACGCCGAATGCCTGGTGACGTGGAAAGTATCCTGATTGCGGCAATCATTTCCTGGATTCTATTTGTCAGCATAGATCTCCTCTTCGGACTTCCAAAGACGGGGGGTGTCAGTGGGGCAAGAGAGATTGCAGGAGAGATTGAGCGGGAAGGGGGATCTCTCCATGGCGGGTACATGATGGGAAATATCGTATGCTCTCCTGATGCCTCCGCAGGGACTCTCCTGGCAGCATGCGGCGTGTATATCGCAGGCATTCCCGGCGGACTTGCCGCCGCCGTCCTGGTGTATGTCGGAAACAGGATCTGCTATGATCGCGGGTATGCAGGAACGACCGGCGCACTGGCAGCGACGTTTCTCATCTATGGATTCACCACTATCGGGTTCTCGGCCGCGCATTTCATTGCAGGAATGGTCATTGCAATTCTTACCATCCAGGGGATATCGCACACCCATGCCAGCAGGCTGTTGTCCCGCCTCTGGGGGTGGAGGACATAACCACCCAGGAGATCGCAATTCTCGTGTGTGTGTCAATAGGGGTAATCTCTGCAGTCAGGGTGATTGCAGAAAGAAACACCATGAAAAAGCTCCCGTTCCTCAATGTCCTCTCGTTTGCAATCGCAGGATCGCTTGCACTCCTCCTCCCTGATCCGCTCACCATTCTTGCAGCTGCAGCATATTTCGTGGGAACCACGCTTGAATCGAATGCAATCGCAAGCAGCTATGCGGGAGGGCCGAAGAACGATGAATGAGCTGCTGCTTGGTGCATTCGGTGCCCTCCTGGTGCTTGGTGCCGGGGCGACCATCCTGGAGCATGATCCGTACAAGAAGATCATCTCCCTGTCCGTGCTCATCGCAGGTATAATCCCCTTCATCGTGGACCGCGGTCTTCTTGATGTCGCTACAGCCGTTGCCCTGATCGCCCCGCTCTCTACGATATTCATCCTCATGGCCGTCAGGAGGGCAACTCCGTGAACCCCGAATTCGTCCTCGGCCTGTTTCTCATTCTCGCAGGCACGGTCTCCGTGGCGTTTCCCAGGAGGAAGGACTACATCACACGGCTCATCAACCTGGAGATCCCGGCATGGGGCCTGCTGCTCCTCATGCTCTCATACAATGAAGCGCTCGCGCTGCTCACGTTCGGGGCCGTCACGGCGCTGACGGTATTCATCTTCGTCCGGGTTATACAGAAGCGGGAGGGGGAGGCATGATCATCTCCAGGATATCGCGTTTCATCTCCGACTTCGACAACCTTCTTGCCCTGTTTGCCGGAGCATGTGCCGTGCTTGCAGTACTGTTCGTCCTCTTCCTGCCGCTGCCGTATTCCGAAGATCAGCTCTATCCAAAGGAGATCGACGAATCGAGTCCCCTCTATCCCTATGACCGGGGTGGATCGCCGTTTGAAAGGGCGGACATCCACGTGCAATACCCGGAAAACTCGCCCTTTGCAGGATACGTGACTGCCTATCTCACCCCCTTCTCCCTCGCCCTCTCACGGCTCACCCCCCATGCTGGGACCACTATCGTCGCCCACCCCGGAGGGATACTGGATGAGATACTGTACAACACCCGCGGACTGGATACGGTGGTAGAGACAACCATCCTCTTCATCGCGTTTGCCATCGGGTCATACCTCTTCAGGAAGGGGTCGTAAAGATGTGGAACGAATACTCTGTCGGTCTGGCCCTGGTGATGATCTCGGCAGTGATAGGCTTTCTGGCATTATTGCGCGAGCAGGACGACCTTCACCGCCTCCTCATCATCGACCTGGTCGAGATCCCCTCCCTGGCGATAATTGCGCTCCTCGGAACCGATCTTGCAGAAGCGCTCATACTGCCCGGCCTCGTGGTCGGAATAGCCGAACTCCTGGCCCTCTCACAGATATACGTGACAAAGGAAGGGCTCCGAAATCGGCCTGTCCGCGGGCTGCATATCGAGGTGGTTGAACGAGCCCATGCACCGGTCATCATCGCGGCACTCCTCGTGGGATACGGCATAGTCCTTTCCGGGTTCACCGGCGGTGCGGTGGCGGCTCTTGGAGCCATCTTCTTTGTCATGTCCCGCGGCAGCACGGACAGCTACGAACTGGTGGAGATGGCGAGCGGGATTGCATGGGCGGCATGGATCGCCTCGTTCTTCGTCTTCATGTTCTTCCCGCAGTACTGGTATGCAGGTGTCATGGGGGCTGCAGTAGGGATCCTGATCAAGGTCGCAGCAAAGATGACCCTTGTTGGGTCGATGTGGGGTGAGGCAGAATGATCGAGATCGGCGGCCAGCCATTGTTCCTGCTTCCATTTGGCGATATTGTCATCTACTTCACCCCATTTACGCTCACCCTCTTCATTCTCGCCCTGGTCTTCACTATCCTCGTGATAATCAGCAAACCCGAGAGGCAGATCGATATCGTATTTGGAGGCGATGCATACCTTGCCAAGGAGATCTCGATATCCGAGATGAAGTTCAGGAGGTTCATGGCCATCGCATGTGGTCTGGCCTCCATGGGCGCCATGGTCACCGGGGACATCTTCGATTTTGCCCTCTTCACCTCGGCGGTGGGAATATGTAACGTGGGTATCGTTGCCGCCGTCAAGAGCAGGCACGTCCAGAATGCAGCTTACCAGTATGGCCTGGTCGCCATGAGCGCGACGGTCCCCCTTTTTGCAGGTGCCGCGATAGTCGCTGCGACGACAGGGACCCTCTCCATCCTGGAACTCGCGTTGCCGGGCGCAACGAAAGTCCCACTGGTTGTCAAAGCGCTCCTGACCCTCGGGGTGATGGGTGAAGGTATGGCGCCGTTCTATGCTGCGAAAGCGGAGATGTTCCGGGCTCCGGGCGCTCCCTATGTGATCATGTGCTCCCTCTCGTCCCTGCTGATCTTTCTGCGGGTGATCGAGGTTGTCCTGACGGTGTGAAAGATGAAGAAAGAGATTCCATTCACCATGATGCTGCTATCGGGCTTTGCAGGGATCGCAGCCACGGCCCTCTGGGCCCTGCGACTCATGCCGCTCCTCTATTATGAAGGTCTTTTGGTGATTGCATTCCCGCTGTTTGTCCTCTCGACGGGCCTGTGGTGGATGGCACGGCAGAGGGATCCTGATATACCATTCCTGGGGTACTGAAATGATACACTACCTGCTGTTTGCTGTGTTCTTCGGCCTTCTGCTGCTCGGGATACACCGGAAGGTCATCGCCCGCGTACAGCGGAGACCGGGTCCCCCGATCTGGCAGGAGATACTCCACATGTTCAAGTTCTCGTTCAAGAGCACGTGGGTTCCACACACGGCGAGCGAGACACTTTTTGTCGCGGTGGTATTGATCGCCATCGGAATCTGGACGGCGGCGTTCTTCATAGTGCTTGCAGGGGGCAGCCTTCTCATAATCTTTGGGATCTACATGCTGCACAAGATCGTTGAGCATGGGTTTGGCCTCTCCTCGGGGTCGCCGTATGGAAAGTTTGGGGGTGTCAGATCGGTCATATCAGCGGCATCCGAGATTCCGCTTTTTGTATCTGTTGCCGCGATCACACTATTCACGAAGTCTCTCTCCATATCAGATATTATCGCGTACCAGGAAGCATCAGGACCACTGATATTTGTCATCCCCCTGGTGGCAGTTGCAATGTACATGGTGATAGTCTCAAAGATGCCGTTTGGCCCATTCTCGATCGTGGAAAGCAAGGAACTGGTGAGTGGATACAAGACAGAACACTTCGGTGTCTGGAGGGCAGGCCTTGAGATATGCAACGGGTTGAAGACATATGTGCTCCTGATGACGTTTATCCTGGTATTCATCGGTGCAGTGCCGTTCTGGCTGATGCTTGTCCTGATGGTTCTCATCGTCGTCACCCTCTCGTTCATATGCGCACTCTGCCCCATGCTCTCGCCGTTTGACAGCGTCACCGTCCAGACCCTGATCACCGCCGTGATGATCGTATACGTCGCAGTCTTGTGGTGGTGGTTGCTGTGATAAAGGAGTTCGTTCTTGCCGGAGGAATCTTCTACATTCTCCTGGACGGCGTCCAGATCCTCGAGAGGCCATCGGTCAACATGCAGGGCCTTGCTGTAGGAATTCTCCTGCTTGCTGCAACCAGTGTCTTCTGGTACCGGGAGGAGGTACCGTTGAAGAGATGGGAGTATCTCCTGGTCTGGTGTGCTGTGATGCTCTTCGTTTTGTACGGAGCGTTGATTCTTGGAGGGATACTGTGAGCAGGTATCTCTACGAGAAGGATCTCGTGGCCATGAAATATGCCATACTGATAAGCACACGGCATGATCGGCTTGTCAGGGAGATAGCAGGCGATCTCGGAATAAGCCACCAGAACCTGAGGAGATACATGATAGAGAGATTCGATATGATACTGATGGAGAACCTGCCTGCCCGCTACGAGGCAGGAAAAGCCGAAACAGGGAATGATGCCCCACTTGCGGATGCACTGGGACGCGTCCTGTACACCCGGTATATCCCCCTGCTTGAACGGGAAAGGATGAATGCGATACTTGGACAGGTACGGGAGATGATCGAGAATGGCACACCCCAGGAAGAGGCTGTTTCCCGGGGAAAGAGGCTGATAGGGGAGGAGCTTCGCCCATGAGTATTCTGCAGTCATTCAAGAACCTGGTGCGGTCGAGATCGATACATGTGGCCTACGTGGACGTGGGCTCCTGCAATGGATGCGACATCGAAGTGCTGGCATGCCTTGCACCACGATACGACATCGAGCAATACGGGATATATGTCCACAACAACCCACGGGAAGCAGACATCCTCCTTGTCATCGGGGCCTATACCCCGGGCTGGGAGGATAAACTGCAGGGCCTGTGGGAGAAGATACCTGACCCGAAGGTGGCCATCGCGATCGGCAACTGCCCGATCTCGGGCTGCGTATTCAACAGGCCGCACAGTTATGTCAACCCCCCTGTCTCCAAGCACATCCCCATCGCGGCACAGGTGCCGGGCTGTCCCCCGCGTCCGACAGAGATATTACAGGCTGTTCTCTCCCTTGCTCCAGAAGTTTTCAAGGACTATGAAAGGAGGAAAAAATGAAAAAGACCGTCGATGTGTCAATACCCATCGGCCCTGTCCATCCCTGCTTCAAAGAGCCGGCACGGGTGAAATGCGAGACCCGGGGAGAGTATGTGCTCTCTGCCGAATGTGAACTGGGCTACATGAAGAAAGGGATCGAGCTGATCATGAGAGGCCGGCCCTGGCAGGAGGTCATGTTCCTTGCCGAACGGATCTGCGGCATCTGTTCTGTCATTCACAACATGGTCTTTATCGAGGCCCTCGAGAAGATAAGCGACATCCCCGTCCCGGAGAGGGGATCCCTCCTGAGAGTGATCGTGAACGAGCTTGACAGGATGCAGAGCCATATCCTGGCCAATTTCTCGTACTGCTACACCATTGAACACGAGACCCTTGGTATGTATCTCCTCGACATCAGGGAAAGCGCCATGGACGAACTCGAGAGGATAACCGGAGCCAGGGTTACGTGTGCATATATCGTACCCGGCGGTGTGCGATTCGACCTCCGTGATGAAGACGCAGTCCACCTGCGGGCGAGCCTGGAGATAATCGAACGTGACATGAAGAGATACATCGGGATGTTCGAGGGCGGCCCGCTCATTGCCCTGAGATCAAAGGACGTGGGCGTACTGACAAAAGAATCCGCGAAAGAGGCACACGCTGTCGGACCGACAGCACGGGCGAGCGGCATGCCCGAAACAGATATGCGCCTTCATCACCCCACGTACCAGAAACTCAATTTCAAACCTGTTTTTCGGACAGAAGGGGACAATTTTGCAAGGATAATGGTCCGGTTCGAGGAGATCCTGCAGAGTATCGACCTGATCAGGAGATGCCTGGACATGCTCAAGCCCGGCCCAATCAGGGGTGGGGGAATTCCGTCCGCCGGTGAGACAGTCTATCGGGGTGAGGCTCCCCGTGGCGAGCTCTCCTATTATGTAAAGACGGATGATGCAGGCCGAATCGTCGATATATCTGTACAGACTCCATCGATCATGAACATCGAGGCCTGCACTCACTACATGTTGAAAGGGGTGGCATCGCTTGCAGACGTGCCGTCCACGTTCATCAGTGCCGATCCCTGCATCGCATGTACCGAGAGGTAGCAATGTTTGGTTCTATCGTATCATATATCCGGGAATTCGCACGGCGCGAGTGGATCCACAAGTTCCTCTTCGCAAAGACCGCCCCGCTCACGACACCCGTGTATTCACGGGGATTCCCCGAGCTCACCGGTAAAACCTGCACCCATGCACTCTTCTGCATGATGGCATGCCCGGCACCCGGAGCGATCGAGGTGATCCATCTTGATGACGGGGGATGGGAACCCCGCATCCATACCGGACATTGTATCAGGTGCGGCCTCTGTGTCGAGGCATGTCCAAATGGTGTCCTCTACAGTGGCCGTATACTGGAATCCATGTTCTATGACAACACCATGCTCTCGTTCTCGTTCCGTATCGATGTCGACACGAACCGGTGCATGGGCTGCGGCAATTGTGCGGTTGCCTGCCCGGTCAACAAGACCATCGACGCCCAGATGTCGCATGGTGGCCGTGCCTCCACAGACGAGCTCCTGCTCAAGGTCAGTGAAGGCAAGTGCGTGGTCCTGCACCCTGAGAAATGTACCGGATGCAAGACCTGCGAACAACAGTGTCCAAACGAGGCAATCAGGGTAGCCAGGCTCCTGGAGGCAGTACACGCACCCGAGGAGGAACTATGAGATTCCTTTTGAACACCGGCAGAACAATCACGCAGGGCTCGAATGTCGAGCACAAGAACTCTGAAGCGTATAGAGAGGAAGCATCGACCTGCCGGATGAACCCGGTGGACATGATGGAACTTGATATTGAAGAGAGAGCGTCCATCGTTGTCAGGAGTGCGCATGGAGAGATCGTCATGCAGGCAATTCCCGATGCAGGCCAGGCCAGGGGAGAGGTCTTCGTCTGCCTGGGCCCCTATGCCAACCACATAGTCAGTCCTGAAACGCACTGTACTGGAATGCCTGATTTCAAGGCGACGGTGGTCGATATCGAACCCACCACGGAGGGCGTATGGCCGATATGGAAACTCATGGAATCGGTGGGAGGATGCCGGTATGAAGATTGAAGACGTGGTCTGTACCTTCTGCGGGTGCCTGTGCGATGACCTCGTGGTCGAGGTGGAGGGGGACAGGGTTGTCAGTGTTGAAAACGGTTGTACGCTTGCAAATAAAAAATTCATGGGCAATAACCGGTTGAAAACCCCTATTAAACGGGATGGTGGGAACTGGGAGAAGGTCGGTCTCGACGAGGCGATACAGACTACTGCCGAGGTACTCCTTGATGCCGATCGCCCGCTTCTGTACGGCTGGAGCGGAACACACGGGGAAGCCCAGACTATCGGTGTTCACATGGCAGAACTGCTGGGAGCCGTGATTGACAATACATCGACAGTGTGCCATGGACCTTCCATCATGGCAATCCAGGAGGTAGGCCACCCGGGATGCACCCTCGGGCAGGTCAAGAACAGGGCAGATGTGATCGTGTACTGGGGTTCAAACCCTATCGAAGCCCACCCGCGTCACATGAGCCGTTATACGACCTATGCGGATGGTTTCTTCCTGAAAGAGGCGTTCCACGAGCGAAAGGTCATCGTGGTCGACATCAGGAAGACCGAGACGGCAAATATCGCAGATGAGTTCATCATGGTGGAGCCCGGTGCCGATTACGCTCTCCTCTCGGCCCTGCGGGCGATTGTCAGGGGCAAGGGGGACATGCTGCCCCTGAATATCTGCGGCGTGGAAAGAGAACAGCTCTTCAGGGTTGCGGATATCTGCAAGTCAGCAAAGTTTGGTGCAATGTTCTTCGGTCTCGGTCTGACTATGTCACGGGGGAAGTACAAAAATATCCGGAATGCGATCGAGCTCGTGGAAGAACTGAACCGCCATACCAAGTTCACCATCTCACCCATGAGGGGGCACTGGAACGTGTATGGCTCAAACGAAGTCTTCACCTGGATTTCGGGTTATCCTTTTGCAGTGGATTTTGCCAGGGGGATTGCATTTTACAACCCGGGTGAGACCACCAGCGTCGACATTCTCAAACGCGGCGAATGTGATGCCTGCCTGGTGGTGGGAAGTGATCCCGGGGCACATTTCCCCAGGGATTGCTGCCGGCATCTTGCAGGCATCCCCACCATCCAGATCGATCCGCACGTCAATGCCACCACGCATCTCTCCCGTCTCCAGATACCGGTCGCAGTTACCGGCATAGATGCCGAGGGAACTGCATACCGGATGGACGGTGTCCCCATACGCACCCGCAAGGTGATCGAAACCACGTATCCAAGTGACAGTGAAGTCCTCGAAAAGATCTACCAGATCATACGGAAGGAGACCGGATCATGAGCGAACTGCTGATCAGGAACGCATATGTAATCGATCCGTTGAATGGCATCAATGGCGAAGTGATGGATATTGCCATCAGGGACGGGAGGATCGTTGAGGATGTGAGCGGCAGGGCAGATATTATTGATGCGGACAGGTGCCTGACCCTTCCTGGCGGAATCGACTCACATACCCATGTCTGCGGCACGAAGGTCAACTTCGGCCGGTACATGAGCCCCGAGGATATGAGGGCGGGCAGGACTTCCCGCAATGGAAGCATGCACGTCACGTCGGGCTACAGTGTTCCGACAACATTCGGGAACTCGTATCGGTACAGCACGATGGGGTACACGACCCTTCTCGAAGGCGCCATGGCGCCCCTCGAGGCACGGCATACGCACGAGGAGTTCACTGCAACGCCCCACCAGGATATGATGGCAAATACCCTTTTTGACGGCAACTGGTCTGTTATGGAGGCGGTCCGTGAAAAGGATGTGAAACGGGCAGCGGCCGTTGTCGCGTGGATCCTCTCTGCGGTGAAAGGTTTTGCGATCAAGCTGACCAATCCGGGCGGAACGGAGGCATGGGGATGGGGCGAGGATGTCTCAAGCATCCACGATACAGTGCCATATTTTGAGGTCACCCCTGCCGAGATCATCGAGACCATGATTCGGGCAAACGAGATGCTTGCGCTTCCCCACTCTGTCCATCTCCATTGCAACAACCTTGGTGTGCCGGGCAATTACCGGACCACCCTCGATACCATGAACCTGGTCCCTGACTTAAACAGCAGACGGCAGAGTCTCTACCTCACCCATGTCCAGTTCCATTCATACGGGGGTTCCACGTGGCGGGACATCGACTCGCGAAGCGAGGAGATAATCAGCGTGGTGAATGCAAGCCCGCATATCGTCATCGATATGGGCCAGATTATGTTTGGCCGGACCACCACGATGACCGCAGACGGCCCGATGGAGTTCAAGCTCTACATGCTCCACCACAACAAGTGGAGCAACCATGACGTGGA
>LKUF01000313.1 GCA_001412335.1 Methanolinea sp. SDB | reverse complement strand
CGCATGTCGGAGAGACCCGTCGATCGTGAGTTCAAATCTCACCGACCCCACATTTTCTTGATACCTTCTTATCGACAAGGCCTTCGTTGTTGACAAAACGTCCATTTACCCGTTTTCTTTATTTTTCTGCAGGCCGACGCATACAGGATACCCATGACAAGCGAACGGTATGACAGGGGCTTAAGAGAAGTTGAAGGAAGTGGACGGCAGGATCGGTGAGAAGGTCATCGAAAGCCTTGAAGACATCGCCCCGGATCTCGGCCGTTATACCATCGAATTTCCGTTCGGGGATATTTACAGCAGGCCCGGTCTTGACCTGCGGTCACGCGAGATTGCAGTCGTTTCGGCGCTCACGGCACTTGGAAATGCAGCTCCCCAGCTGAAGGTGCACATCAACGGAGCCCTCAATGTGGGAGTGACACGCACCGAAGTTGTGGAGATCATCATGATGATGGCAGTCTATGCCGGGTTTCCGGCTGCGTTGAACGGCATGGCCGCGGCGAAGGAGGTATTCTCTAAACGGGACCGGGAAGGGCTTTCCTGAACCGCCAGTCAACCGGGATCTTTTACAGGGAGACAAAGAATAGATATTTACAATTGTATTCCCTGCTATGCCTTCACCGTGCATTCCTTTTGATATATTTATCACCAGCCACTCACACATACTAGTCAGGATTAGGAGAATTTTATGTATCTTATCGGAGAAGCACTTGTGGGAGACGGGCCCGAGCTCGCCCACGTCGACCTGATCATTGGTGAGAAGGAGGGGCCGGTGGGAACTGCATTCGCAAACGCCCTTTCGCAGCTCTCTGCGGGCCACACCCCGCTCCTGGCCGTAGTGCGGCCCAACCTGCTCGCAAAGCCGGCAACCCTGGTCATCCCGAAAGTCACGCTGAAGAAGGAATCGCAGGTCAGGGAGATCTTCGGGCCGGTCCAGGCCGCGGTGGCCAAGGCTGTCTCGGACTGCGTAGAGGAAGGAGTATTCGGCAACACGGATCTCGAATCCATGGTGATCCTTGCTAGCGCCTATCTCGACCCTGATGCCGCCGACTACAACCGGATATACCGGTACAATTACGGGGCGACGAAACTTGCCATTTCGAGGGCATTTGAAGGGTTCCCGGATAAAAAGACCCTGCTCTACGAGAAGGACAGGGCGGCCCATGCCGTCATGGGCTTCAAGGTACAGCGCCTCTGGGACCCCCCGTACCTGCAGGTGGCGCTTGACCTCGTCGAGATGGCGAAAGTCGTCCAGGTGCTCTCCGAGCTGCCCGAGAACGACCACCTGATAATCGAGGCCGGGACACCGCTGATCAAGAAATTCGGGCTGAATATCATCGGGGAGATCAGGAAGATCAGGCCCAATGCCTTCATCATCGCCGACTTAAAAGTGCTCGACACAGGAAACCTCGAGGCGAGAATGGCTGCCGACGCATCCGCGGACGCCGTAGTCATATCTGGTCTTGCCCCCGTTCCCACGCTTGAAAAGGCCATCGCAGAGGCGAAGAAGACCGGGATCTACTCGATCATCGATATGCTGAATGTCCCCGATCCGGTCAAGGTAATAAAGAGCCTCTCGATGAAACCCGACATCGTGGAGCTCCACAGGGCGATCGACGCTGAAGACACTGCACATGCCTGGGGCAATATTTCGGCGCTCAAGAAAGCGGCGGGTAAAAAGCTCCTTGTCGCGACTGCCGGGGGCATCAGGGCAAACGTGGTAAAGGATGCGATGGCAGCAGGTGCCGATATCCTCGTGGTGGGACGGGCGATCACCGCAAGCAAGGATATCAGGAATGCAGCAGAAATTTTCCTCGAGCGGATGAACAAGGAAGAGATCGACCAGTTCAGGATTATGACCGATTTTTGACAGATCGGAACCCATCTTTTTTTCGCTAGATAGAAACACGATCAATCATCGTTCCTTTTTCTCCGGTACAATATTCACACGAAGTGCCCCGGATTACAGGCCAGGAAAATGATGCATGCCTGATACCCGTGACTTGCGTGAGAGGTGAAGAAAGCGTGAGCCCGGGCTGGCAGGAGACACTGCCGGACCATTTGATCACGGGACGCGACCAGAAAGGTCCTGACACGCGTTTCCTGGTAAACTCTCATCTCTCACAAAGATATCGCCTATTCTAGAGGAATTATCCAGGCGGTGAAACACTCTTCTGCGGTATACGGCGCATATCACCTGCTGATGACATGATCTCCGGGCCGGGATCCGGTGTGACTTCCTGCAGGATCCGGAAGGTCACCTGAGTGTCTGGACTATCTCCTCTGGGACGATGAGGTCAAAGAGCAGGTGGATTTCGGCCCGGACATCGCTAAACCAGTTCAATACGCTCTCACCGGAGACGAACCCGGCCGGCCGATCGGTCTTTAAGGTGAATACGAGGGTCCACCCCGGTTTTTTTGGCCTGTTCCAGATGGAACGGACCGACCCTGCAGTGTTGGGGATCTTCGTGCTGATGAGCATGATCTCATTTCCATTCTTGTCCAAGGAACAGTCGAATCTCCCGGAGAGCAGATCTACGATGTCACCGGTTCCGGGCAAGTCCGTCCCGTCAACCACAGGAAACAGGTCGGTGTAGCTCATCATGCACCCGGTGATACGGGAGACCTCCCCCGCCCCGGCAATCATATCCATGATCGCATCCCTGATATATGGCCAGCCGGGATAAGGCGCCGGGATTGTCAGGGATCGTGATTCAGAGCCGGATTCACAGGTACAGGAAAAGAAAACCTCATCGACCGGCGACCTGGAGAAGGAATGTGGCGGTGGATGGTCCATGAGAAGAGAGGTTACAGGGGGATTATTATTCTACCCCTGCTGCCCCGGGCTCCTTGCATCCAATAGTGCTGCAGATCCGGATGCTGATGGAAAAGACGTATCTGCGTCCGGAGTGTCTGAGGGTGAATAGGGGGTCAACAGTTTCTTTCACCGGAGACGGAGACGATCGAAAATTCCATGTTGACAGGAGAGGGTTGCACCCTTCTTTGAACCAACCCCGCATGAGATATATGGTGGGCAAAGTGGACCGGGAAACTGTGGACCTATCGAATTTTGTGTAGACAGGGGGGTTGCACCCCCCTGAACCCACCGCAGGCGATATACTGTGGGCAGAGAGTGGATTGGGGAACTGTGGACTTATTGAGTATTGTGTACACAGGGGGGTTGCACCCCCCTGAACCCCCCGCAGGCGATATATGGTGGGCAGAGAGTGGATTGGGGAACTGTGGACTTATTGAGTATTGTGTACACAGGGGGGGGTTGCACCCCCCTGAACCCCCGCAGGCGATATACTGTAGGCAGGGTATACCGTGGTTCTGCGCCGTTGATCTCTGCCCCCCCAATACAGTCCCTATCGCATTTTTGGGGTGCGCCGCAACGATAGGACGCAGTCCGGGTCCCCGGAG
>LKUF01000312.1 GCA_001412335.1 Methanolinea sp. SDB | reverse complement strand
TGCTTCCGTCTCTGCTCTCCACGTCCATCGTCCTCTTCCAGATGATGTGCGTGATCGTGGTCTTTGCCTACCTGATCACACGCACCCGTTTCTTCTCCGAGGTGCTCGACGGGGTCTTCACCTGGAAAAACCAGCTCTTCCTGATAGTGCTCTTCGGAATCCTCTCCATCTACGGGTCTGAGAGCGGCATCTCGATCCTCGGGGCCCCGATCAACGTCCGCGATCTCGGGCCCGTCGTGGGTGGGCTCGTGGCCGGGCCTGTCGTGGGGGTCATGTCGGGGCTGATCGGGGCATCGTACCGGTTGACGATGGGGGGGTTCACGATGGTCCCCTGCACCATCGCGACCATCCTGGCCGGCCTTATTGCCGGGCTCGTCTATATAGTGGCCGGCAAAAAGTTTCCCGGGATCACGGTCGCGGTCTCTTTGGCCGTCATCATCGAGGGTATACACATGGGGCTTGTGCTCCTCATCAGCAGGCCGCTCTCCCAGGCGGTCGCTGTCGTATCGGATGTCGCCTTTCCGATGATCGCGGCAAATGCGGCAGGGATGTTCATCTTCTCCTTCATCATCGCGAACCTGAAAAAAGAGAAGGAGACCCGGGGTGAACGGGACCTGTTCCACTCTGAACTGGAGCGCAAGAATGCCGAACTCCAGATCGCACGCGAGATCCAGACCAGTTTCCTGCCCGAAAAGATCCCCGGCATTCCCGGGTACAGTCTCGCCGCATCCAGCATTCCGGCACGGGAGGTGGGAGGCGACTTCTATGATATCATCACCGGCCCGGCGAAGAAGACCGGTCTCATCATCGCCGATGTATCTGACAAGGGGGTTCCCGCGGCTCTCTTCATGGCCCTCTCCCGGACGGTCGTCCGTGCCAATGCCGAATGGCACAGTGCGGCCCGGGAGGCCATCCAGGGGGCCAACGCAACCATCAGTGCCGATTCCCGGTCGGGAATGTTCGTGACACTCTTTTTTGCGGTCCTCGACCACGAGTCCCGCCGGCTGACCTATGTGAATGCCGGCCATAACCCTCCCCTGCTCTTCAGGGCTGGGAGTGATCCGGTCCCCCTTCAGATCACCGGGATCGCGCTCGGGGCGCTTG
>LKUF01000311.1 GCA_001412335.1 Methanolinea sp. SDB | reverse complement strand
GCCCGGGCGCGTGACGATCCCAGGGGCTTCCTGGCGCAGTATAAGGGCAGTGCGATCTTAGACGATGTACAGCGGGTGCCATCAATCCTGTCCTACCTGCAACAGATTGTCGACGAGTCTCCACTGCCGGGGTCCTTTATCCTGACCGGTTCACAGCAGTTCGGCCTCGGCTCGGCGGTGTCCCAATCCCTGGCCGGTCGGGTTGGCCGGCTGATCGAAAAGATTACGGAGAGCTTGCCAAGCGGCGCCACAACATGCATGAACCATGGGACGTCTATTTCTGGAGGGACCACGGTGGTACCGAAGTCGATTTCATCCTGGAAGATGGTACAAAGCTGACCGCGGTTGAGGTCAAGTCGGGAGCTACGTTCCACCCGGACTTCATAGCATCGCTTTCACGGTTTCCCGTTACCGCCGGAAAGGATTTGAAGCGTTCGGTGCCGGTCTACGGCGGCACCGAGTCGTTTGACTTCAAGGGTGTCGCTATCGTCCCATGGAATGCGCCATGGTCCGGCCTTGGTGTGGCTGGAGGCATCCAGGATGCATAACTCAAAAGCGCTCATTGCCATATCGAGAACTCCCGGTGCAAGAAATTTGAGTCGTGTATATGTCCAGGAGTCAGGATGCCCGCGACCGGTACTGCGAAACGGAAAACCTACTTGCCGGTGGTATCAACGGCGGGGTATACTGAAGGTGTATGGCAGAGCGGAGAAAAAGCTACGACAGCGCCTACAAATACCTCTTTTCCAACAAGCGGATATTTCACCAGTTTCTCACGCAGTTCATAGACGAGAGCTTTACGCGTAAAATCAAACTTGAGGACATTGAGCAGGTAGACCGTAGTTTTGTCTCCGATGAGTTTCTCCAGCGCGAGTCGGACATCATCTACAAGGTAAAGCTGGGGGGGCGGGAAGTATACATCTATGTGCTGCTGGAGTTTCAGTCGACGGTGGACAAGAGCATCCCGGTGCGGATGCTGCTGTACATTCTGCAGCTCTACGATCAGCTGTATCGCAACAGCCGGAAGGGAAAGCTGCCCGCGGTCTTCCCGATTCTCCTGTACAACGGCAGTGAAAAGTGGACGGTAGGGCGGGATCTTGCTACACTAATAGAGCAGAGCATACCGAGGAAGTATATCCCCTCGTTTCAGTACTACGCGGTGATAGAGAAAGAGGTACCGGACAGGGTTTTGAAGCGGGTAAAGGGGCTGGTCTCTGCGATCATCTACCTGGAGAAGCAGGGAGATGAAGCGGCGCTGGGGCAGGCGATCGAGACGGTGATAGAGTTGATCCGGGAGGAGCAGCCTGAGCAGCTGAGGATGTTCAGCACCTGGGTGAACCGGATGTTCGGGAAGGTGTTGAGCGAAGAGGAGGCGGATAGAATCACGGAGTTGACGGAGGTGAAGTCGATGTTGGCACAATTGGCTGA
>LKUF01000310.1 GCA_001412335.1 Methanolinea sp. SDB | reverse complement strand
TATACCCCCGAATATCGCATGCTCAAAGAGGATGTCGAATGGTTTGGAGAAACGCTGTCTCACCCGATCGAGGTTATGGATAACTCCTAAATCCGCTATATTTTAAGTTCAATCTCAAAAGCGATAATAATATATTCACAAAAAATTTCTGACTAATTAGGATCAAAAACAATTTATTTTGAAAGCTATGTCCAAGCAGTTGTATTTTCCCAAGTTTCCAAGTCTCAAAAAATTATCTCGATAACCGTGAGACGGCGCCTTCGCTGGCCATCTTCACAAAATGGTTATCGTCATCTCTGCACCTGGAGACTGCATCTGCGGCCCGCAGGTCGCCCATACGGCCGAGGGCCCAGATAGAAAGGAGCCTCACGTTGTCATCATCATCGTATACCCTGGACAGTAACGGGGAAAGGGCGATATCACCGAGGCCTGCGAGAGTACGGGCTGCTCTCCACCGGGTGTCGATATCGGAAACCCGGAGCAGGGATATCAGGTATTCGATCCTTTCCTTCTCTGGACTGGCTTTTGGCATCTCATCACCTCTCTGGATTTTTGTCGGCATGCAGTATGCTAACAATAGGCATGATAGTCCTCATATGCTAAATACTATTCTGTTGAAAAAATAATTATACTTAATATAGAATAAAATGGGAAAATCCAATATTCCCTATTCTGCAGAATGGAAATTTCGAAACAAAAAATTACCAGTGATCTCAACCAACAGTTTTCCTGTGTGAGAAACACAATGTCACCTCCCCATAGTTTATCATAGTATTCCCCAATACTTGATCAAGATAAGAGGATGGTCCGATCATGACGATGAGACGTGCAGCATGGAATACCGGAATTGCGATCATTATTTTTTTGTTCGTATCCAGTGCGACTGCGACCGCTGACATTTCACCGGAATACTATCTTGGTCCGGGGTATACCGAGTTGCCAACATATTGTTACTGTCCGTATTACCCGTTCAATCAAACCCTTCCCGCCTATTGCAGCTGCATCTTCTGCTGGGAGAATGGTACCTATGTCTGCCCTCCCTCATTTGGAACGAATTCGCACAATCTGAACATGGGTCTTCTTGATGTCAATTTTACATCCGACGTGACGAGCGGTCTCGCCCCGCTCGAGGTCAGGTTTACCGATCTCTCGAATGGAAACCCCAATGCCTGGCTCTGGGAGTTCGGAGACGGGGCAACCTCATCGGAAAAGAACCCGGTCCATACCTACACCGCACCGGGACACTATTCCGTCTCTCTCACTGTCAGCCTGAATTACGCGGCTGATGGGATCTACATATCCCAGTCCAGGGGCATAGAAAAACCAGATTATATCCATGTCACGGGTATCACCCCCGGTTACCAGGGAGGCGGCAGCAGCGCTGTCCCGGGGCAGAGTGTGCCCGGTCCTATCGATCGCCTGCGAGAACATTCGCAGTATGAAGACCTTATTTCAGGCCTGAAACCGACAGATACACCAGGATTTACATATCCGACATCTTCGGGATATCCTTACCCCCCAAGCACACCAGGATTTCCATATCCCACAGGAACATCCGAATTTCCCTATCCGACAGGCCCTTCTCCAACAAGCAACCTGCTTGAAGAGGCAATCGGTATGATAGATTCTGACCCCATCTCTTCGCATGAGTTGTTCGGCATCGAGGGCGCATTCGGGTACGAAGTCGAAGAGCCGGATCATCCCTCGATTACTGCTCAAATAATCGAAGAATTCCTCCAGGAAAATTCAAGATTGTAAAATACACTGTGTTTTTTTCTACCCCGTTCAATATATTATTAGATGACGACGAACCACATAAAAGGTATAACGAGAAAACCGGCCCGTCCTTCAATACCGGTTCGTTGATCACTTTCCCGGGGAGTAAAACGTGATGGATACAATAAAAAAATTCCAATTCGTCCTTGT
>LKUF01000309.1 GCA_001412335.1 Methanolinea sp. SDB | reverse complement strand
AAGAAACCCTCCCGGGATAAATTCGGTCGTGCCTGTCAGTGTATAGGTGAGGATAGTTGCAGCAAGAAGACAGATCCCGCCGCCAAGCAGGTACGCCAGGTACTTCCGGCCTGCCTGCATCGCTTCAGGGGTCCCGACGTGAACGACGAGCGGGTACGTGATCAGCGTGAGGATCTCGTAGAAGATATAGAGGGTGACAAGATTTGCAGAGAACGCGATACCGATGGCGGCAGCGATTGCAATCGCGAAACAGAAGTAGAATCGTGTCTGGTCATGCTCGTTGAGCGCCCGCATGTACCCGATCGAATAGAGCGAGTTCAGGAGCCAGAGAACCGATGCCACGAGACCGAAGATCATCCCGAGTGCGTCCACACGCAACGCGAGATCTCCACCGGGGAGCAGGGGGACGAGGGTAATGCCGATCCGGCCCCCGGCAAGAATCTCCGGGAGCATGGTTAGCACCACGACAACCATCGATGCCGCAGCACCCAGGGTGACCGAGTCCCGGAGGTTCACGTGCCGGCCGGTTGCGATGATCAGCCCTGCGGCAGCAAGCGGGATTGTGATGGCCAGCAGTGGCAGGATGCCAGGAATCATGTCAGCCACCTCCCAGGAGCATGGCTGCAGCTGGTCCGACAACCTCGAGCGGGAGTTCGACGAAGATGCCCAGCAGGAGGCAGGATGCGGCGAGGATGATCACCGGCACCATCATGGAGACCGGTGCCTCGAGGCCGCCACCCAGGTCTTCATCGTGGATGTCTCCGAAGTACATGACCTCGATGACCTGCCATATGTACACGGCAGCGAGCAGGCTGCCGGCGAGCAGGACCGCGGCAGCAAGATACTTCCCGGCCTCCACGGCACCGAGGACAAGGTAGTACTTGCTCATAAACCCGATCGTCGGGGGGATTCCTATCATGGAGGCGCCGGCGATGGCGAACGCGGCGCAGGCTACGGGCATCCTCCGCGAGAGCCCGGAGAGCTGCCGGATCGCGGTAAACCCCGTCCGGTAGATGATCATCCCTGCGACCATGAAGAGGCAGCCCTTCATCACGGCATGGGCCATGATGTGGAGAATACCCCCGGCGAGTGCCGCCTGGTTTGCGACGCCGAGGGCGAACATGATGTATCCCATCTGGCTGATGCTCGAATACGCGAGCATCCGTTTCAGGTTGTCCTGTGCGATGGCCAGTACCGCCCCGGCGATGATGGCGACGGCCGCGATGATCAGGATGAGTTCTGTGACCGGAAAACTATCGGTGACATATTGCAGGGTGAAGACCGAGAAGATCACGCGGAGCATCGCGTAGGCCGTGACCTTCGAGGTCGCCGTGGCGATCAGGATGGTGACTGCGGCCGGAGCCTCGGTGTACGCATCAGGGAGCCAGAGGTGGAGCGGGAAGAACGCGACCTTGATCGAGAACCCGATCATCATGAAGAGAAACGCGGCGTACACGGTGGCCTGGCCGTAATATGCAGGGAGCATGACTGTCAGTTCGCCCATGTTCAGGGTCCCTGTCGCGATGTACAGGTACCCGATACCGAGGACGATGAAACCGGCCGCGATGGAGCCGAGGATGAGGTAATTGAAACCCGCGATAAGGGAGCGGGGATTCCGCCCGGCCGCGACGAGGGTATATGCGGCGATCGAGGATATTTCGAGGAATACGTAGAGGTTGAAGAGGTCCCCTGTCACAGCCATGCCGCAGAGCCCGGTGACCAGGAGCTGGAAGACCACGAAGAAAGAGACCCTTTTTTCCGGGACTATGTCCAGGTCCGCACCCTCGCGGGCCCAGACTGCGGTGAGGAGGGCGAGTGCGAGGATCACCACGAGCACGAAACTGTTGAAGGAGTCGATGACAAGCTCGATCCCGAGCGGGGGTGGCCATCCGCCAAGATAGTAGTGGATCACTTCCCCGTCCATCACGGATTCCATGAGGACGAGCGATACGGCGAACTGGAACCCGATCATGGCGAGGGTGATGGGGTATGCACATGCCCTGTTCCACTTTCCAAGAAGCAGTGCCAGGAGAGCTCCGAGAAGCGGTATAACGATGAGGAGCGGAGGGAGTTGTGAAATGACCGCATTCATTGTCGCTTCATCACCTCCTGCAGCCCGTCTTCATCGGTGACCTGGTACTCCTCGTAGATCCCGACCACGATCGCAAGCGCCACGGCAGTTATGGCCAGCCCGACCACGATCGCGGTCAGTATCAGGACATGCGGAAGCGGGTTGACGTACGTGGCGCTGACCCCGTCGGGCAGGTATATGGGTGCCGTCCCCCCGTCCACGTCAGAAAACGAGATGTAGAAGAGGAAGATGGCCGTCTGGAATATGTTCAGCCCGATCACCTTTTTTACCAGGTTCTTCTTGGCGATCAGGGCATACAACCCGATCATCATCAGGATGATCGTCATGATGTAGATATACCGGGTAGCGATGAATACGAGGAGGTTTTCCATCACAGGGGTTCCTCCTCCTCTTTTCCGACAAAGTCGAGGATTATCGATGTCATTACTGCCATCACCGTGATTCCTATACCTGCCTCGACGATGTCGATCATGAGGGTCTGCAGGTGCGGGATCCCGAGCGCAGTTTC
>LKUF01000308.1 GCA_001412335.1 Methanolinea sp. SDB | reverse complement strand
TGACTGTGAATCAGCCTCGCGGTATTTTTTCGTGCGGCGGCGTGGGCATCGCACGTGGGGGTGTGGGGACGGACATCCCCCACAAGATGTATCCGGTTCATCAATCCTGTCCACACCAGGTAGAAAAGAGCCATCTTTTGAGAGGGGTTCCCTCTCCGGGGAATTTTTCCCACTTGATCCGGTAGCTCTCTTTTCACGGCCGGGATGTCCGCATGCAGCCTGCCCGTGCTCTTTCCCACAGTGCAGGGCAAAGGATATCCCGTACTGAGAAGAAATGGGACTCTCGATGAAGATTGTTGCCATCAATGCAAGCCCGAAGAAGGGCGGAGCCCTCTCGACCCTGCTCGCCGAAACTGTCCGGACCGCGAGGGAGCAGGGCGCCGACGTCGACGAGCTCCGGCTTGCAGACCTTGATGTCGGGTACTGCCGGTTCTGCATGACCTGTTACAAGGATACAGAGTCCCCGATCGGTACCTGCCCGCAGGATGATGACATGCGGTGGATTCTCCCGGCGCTCCGGGAGGCGGACGGGTATATCCTTGGGACACAGGTTTCCAGCGGCCATGCAAACGCGATCATGAAGACATTCATAGAGCGGTGTGCGTACACCGCAGGATCATCAAAGGGCAAACTGCTCTGGCTGAAGGGGCTCCCGACCACGCGGTTCACCGACCGCCGGCGCTTTGCCGTGACGCTTGCGACGGCAGGGACTGTCCCGTCCTGGCTTCGTTTTCTCTGCGATACGGCCACCCGCCAGATGCGGGAGACTGCACAGCTCTCATTCAATGCCCGGGTGGTGGGCACGCTCTATGCCGGTGAACAGACATTCAGGGGTCTTATTGATTCAGATATCCGGAAGGCAGGAATGCTTGGTGAGAGGCTCGTTTCAGCGATCAAGACGTCCTGAGGCAGTACTGGCTCACAGCACGGGCGGGAGAATCCCGGCAAATCCTCCTGTTTTTGACCTGCCCTGGAAAGCCATCTGCAGGCCGGCCGGGGGCTGGTGACCACCGGCAGCCATCACCCGGCAGAGAGGGGATTTGTGACGGTGCTGCCCCCCGACGGGTCGCCTCATGGTGTGGGTTGTTCTCCGGTGTTTCCGGAAAGCAGGGAGATTTTTTTCCTGTGCCGTCCAACAGGGTACCCATGATCCGCATCGCACTCCCGAAAGGGAGCCTGGAAGAACAGACGCTTCAGCTCTTCAGGGAGGCCGACCTTGAGGTGAAGAGGAGCGACCGCGACTACAACCCGATCATCAGGGATTCACGGATCGAGAAGGTGAAGATCCTCCGCCCGCAGGAGATCCCGAAATACGTGGAGATGGGATACTTCGACATGGGCATCTCCGGTCTCGACTGGGTGAAGGAGACCGGTTCACGGGTTCGCGAGGTGGCAAAGCTCAACTACAGCAAGACCGGCGAGGGGACGGTCAAGATCGTGGTGGCGGTCCACCAGGGCGAAGAGATCGGAGAGGTCTCACGAATCCGCCCGAACAGCCGGGTGACGACCGAGTACCCCGAGATCACGAAGGAGTACTTCGGGAGGCTCGGGATTCCCGTCCAGCTCTTCGCCTCCTATGGTGCCTCGGAGGCGAAGGTCCCTGACCTGATGGACGTCGTGGTGGACCTCACCGAGACGGGAAACACGCTCCGGCGGAACGGGTTGAAGATCATCGGCCAGATCATGGAGTCGTACACGGTGATCATCGCCAACCGCGAGAGCTTCGAGGACGAGGGAAAGAGGCGGGCGATCGAGGAGATCACGACCCTCCTCCTCGGGGTGATCGACGCGAGGCGCCAGGTGCTCCTCTCGATGAATGTCCCCGAAGCGACCATCGACGCGGTCATTGCGGCCTTGCCGGCATTGAAGAAGCCCACCATCAGCAGGCTTGCCGGGATAGACTACTACAGCGTCCAGACAGTCGTTGACAAGGCGACCGTAAACACCCTGATTCCCGGCCTCAAGGCGGCAGGAGCCGAAGATATCCTGGAGATCCCGATCTCGAAGATCGTGCGGTAAGGCATGCGGAACAAGGGCATTCCCTACTTCGTTTTTTTGAAATAACCACGTGATTCTCGCCGGGGGACAATGCACGTGGCAAAGCCATTTCATGGGGAAAATATGAGGCATGAATGTGATCCTCCCTCTTTTCCACCCGGAGTTTTCGGCCTGAAAGCCCGCATATCGACCGGTATGAAACCGGATACTTCCTGAGGATGGGCACGGTTTGCCCCTGCCCTCCAGGTCAGAGGGACCATTCATTACAGACCCAATTATTGCCCTGATCTTCCATCACTATCGTATTCTCACCCAAAAATCCGATCCGGTAAAGGAAAATGGTTAAATAGAATAAAGAGAATTCTTTTCAGTATAGAACAATTCAAGGGAGAGAACCGGTTGAAAGGGAGACCGCGTCGGAATGGCCCTCACCCTCTGGGTGGCACACTGCTGCCCATGCTCGCGCTTTTTTCACCATATTCTCCCAAAATTTTCTCGAATTTCGAAAAATACACCGATTTTCTGATTCCGATGAGGAAGGTGCATATACCGTGACAGGACGAATAGACGTGCTGGTGGACGGGAGCGGGGACGGCCACAGCGTCGCATTGTTCCCCGGAGAGGAGGTCTTCTTCTCGTACGAGCGAGGCGCCTCGAACAACGAAGCGGAGTTCAACGCCATCATCCTGGCGCTCGAGAACCTCCCCTCGCACGGGAAGGCGCGGATCATGACCGACAGCCAGGTGGCGGTCTGGAACCTGACGCTCGAGAAGAAGATCCGCCACCCGTC
>LKUF01000307.1 GCA_001412335.1 Methanolinea sp. SDB | reverse complement strand
TCCATCGGGTGAGGCTCTGGATTCTATAACGATCTTGCATTCTTTGACCAGCGATAATGTCGCATGCCATTCCTCGGTGGAGAGATCGAAGAGATCGCGGACATGGCGATGCGGAATCACCAGCATGTGCCCTTCTGTTACGGGGTACTTGTCCCACCGTGCATAACAGAATTCATTTTGTACAACGATATCTTCGTCTTCTGGTGAACAGAAGAGGCATTTTTCAGTCATTTCAATTACTCCCGGCACGGCCATATTTTGGCCATGCATTACTCTTTTCTATCTGGAATTAATGGATCTTTCGCCGGGTTGGGATGCACACCAGGAATAGAGGGGACGAAAAATGCCCGGCGCAACGTATACCCGGTTCCAATCGATCTAATCCTGTAGGTTCCTGATCCATACATTCATCACGGCAGGGACGAAGGAGAAGATAGGTATGGATGAAGAGATACGCACGATGGCGCGGATGATTCTCGATGCCCGCCACGTGGTGGTATTCACCGGAGCGGGGGTGAGCGTGGAGTCAGGAATTCCTGATTTCCGGAGCCCCGGAGGAATCTGGGAACGGTTCGACCCGGACGAGTTCGATTACGGTGCGTTCTGAGCCGATCCGGCGGCCTACTGGAAGAACCGACTCGAAGGCAGGCATGCCTCTGCCCTGGACATATTCCAGGCAAAGCCGAATCCCGCCCATCTGGCCATCGCCCGGCTCCAGGAGGAGGGGAGGGTAAAGACGGTGATCACCCAGAACATCGACAACCTCCACCAGGACGCAGGGAGCACCGACGTTGTGGAGCTCCACGGAAACGCCAGGTGGGTCCGCTGCCAGGAATGCGGGCAGAGGAGTCCATCCCGCGATGCCGATCTGCAGGCAAAGTCCGGGCAGATCCCGCCACTCTGCAGCTGCGGGGGAATACTCAAGCCCGACGTGATCTTCTTTGGCGAGATGCTGCCGCAGCGGGCTATCCAGCGGGCAATGGCCGAGGCGATGTACTGCGACATGATGGTCGTGGTCGGCTCGTCGCTCGTGGTCTTTCCTGCAGCACAGATCCCTGCCCTTGCAGCAGAACATGCCCGTCTCTGCATCGTCAACCTTGAGCCCACCCCGCTCGACGCGGTTGCCGGAGTGGTCATTCACGGGAAGGCTGGGGAAGTGCTGCCGGCAGTGGTCGAGGCAATGGGGGAGATGAGCAGGGACTGACGGTCACCAGACTTTCTGTCGCCATAAACGGTCAAACCGGTTGATAATACCTGCAGGGAGATTCATCTCATGTAAACGGACAACCGGGAGACGAGTGATCCTGATACTAGCCGTTTTTTTTGTATTTGCTGGAAATAGGATAAATTCAGCGTATTTCCCACTGCACACCCTGAATCAAATAGATACCAGGTGGAGGATCATTACTTCAGATAATCCACTGTGCTGAAATTAAAAAATGACTGTTTTGGTCAGCGGAGAGCGTTTTTAAGGCTAGTGAAACGGTTTTGTTCGGACCT
>LKUF01000306.1 GCA_001412335.1 Methanolinea sp. SDB | reverse complement strand
GACGGCAGCGCGACAGCCGGGGTCCCTGCCACATCCAGTGGGATCGACGCCCGCTACTCCGGGCTGGAACAGTTCGTCACTGATGCCGCCGCATATGCCCGGGAACACGGAAGAGAGGCGGCCCTGGAAGAGTTCAATGATCCGAACGGGGCGTTCATCGACGGGGTACTCTACATCTTCGCCTACGAGATGGACGGGACCGTTATCGCACTCCCCTACCAGCCGGGCCTGATCGGCGCTGAGCGGACGGGAGTCACCGACGCAAACGGCGTCGAGTTCATCGACGCGATGATCGGGATCGCACGGGACGGCGGAGGATCGGTCTACTACATCTATCCAAACCCCGAAGCGGACCTCCGTGACCAGTTCAAGCTCTCGTACGTCGTGCCCGTGGACGATGACTGGTTCGTCGGCGCAGGGATTTACCTGCCCGAGATCCCAGCAGGGTTCGATGATTCCGAACGCGACCAGCTCGTAAAACGGGTGAAGGATGCCCGTGATTTCGCTCAGAGAGTCGGGAAGGAGCAGGCGGTCGCAGACTTCAACGACCTCTCCGGCGAGTATGCCGACGGGAGCAGGTACATCTTCGCCTACGACTACCAGGGAACCTGTCTCGCACTCCCGTTCCAGCCTGAGTACATCGGGACGAACAGGATGGACTTTGCCGACACCTATGGAGTCGAGGTCGTCAAGTGGGAGATCGCGACCGCACAGCGTGGCGGAGGGTTCGTCTATGTCCAGTACTTCAACCCCGAGACAGGGGATGCCGGGATGAAGCTCTGCTATGTCTCACCCGTTGACGGCGAATGGTTCGTCGGGTCAGGGATGTACACGGAAGCGGTTGAATAGGGACGATTCCCTTTTTTCCTGGGAAAACCAAAATCCACGATGGTCATTTTTTCGTCCGTGCGTCTTGATGAGAATCATGCGGATTCTTTCTCAAAATCATTCTTGAATCCCACGAAAAATACCATCCCTGCGACTTTTTCATCTGCGATAGTCCCATCGTTCCCCGACGTTTTGGAACGGAAGAACACGGTTGTTCATGGATCTAATCCATGAAGCCCACGTGCCCTTCCTTTTCCCATCACAACAGAGGGAAGTCAACCTTTCCGCTTCAGTGCAATGATACAAAACAGAGCCATGATCAGCCCGAAGAGGGGTGCCAGTGTCGTGGGTGTCGGGGCACCATCATCTGACTGGTCCACAGGCGTACACACCTGGATTCGGGTCACCGGCTCGAGGAGATCGATGATTCGGATACTACGAGCTCAGGAAAAGATATATATATCACCCTTGATAATACCCAATCGTTCGCTGTCACTAGTTCACAACCGAATGATTCGTTCTCTGCGTATCATTGAACGATTCGGACTCTTCACGAGGGGAGGTAAGGAGATGGTTCAGGTATATTTATCCGCCCTTGAGTGTATAAGAACAAAAATAGAAATTAAAGAGGAACCCTACGTATTAACGGCTGTAGATGGAGTGCAGTATGGCTGCGCATTAGGCCCATACGATATGCGGCGGGGTGACACGGTATATTTAGAGCGTCATCTTCAGGGGAGAGAGATTGGAATCAGCCTCATGGAAGAAGACAAAATGTCTTCTGATGAATGTTACGGTACTTACTCTTTAGTTGAAGGAGAAAGTCCGGATGCTGTAGGGTCTATCGACAGTTCCGGGCAACATTTTTTCAATTTTCCCCGGACCGGAAAAACACGCTACAAGCTCTATTTCCTTGTAGCCGCAGATCATAGCAATTTTGGAATCAACACGAATTGTCTATACCTGTGGCGCATTCGCTGCAATGATGCCCAGCAGTCAACAGATCATGTGTACATCAAGGTAAATGGCGAGACTCTCTGGGGTCCGACCCGTATGAAAACCGGGGATGAAGAACAAATAGGGGTCAGAACCGACATCCCGATAACCTCTTCAATCCAATTATGGGAAGAAGATTCGAGGAAAGATGATTTTTTCGGTGAATTAAGACTCGTTATTGGAGAACATTTCCCTACTGGAGCTCTTTTAACTCATCGGTTTTCCGCAGATAAGGGGATTGCAGGGGATGCAGCCTATACGTTATACTACACGGCCAAATGGAGAAGGATGAACAGTCGTCGCGAATGGCAGCCCTGTTAGGATAATACCGAAAGAAAGAGATCCTTTGATGGGCAAAATCAGTCTCTCGGGCGATACCCTTCCCGCTGGTGTTCATGGTTTCAACACCCAAACCGCCTTTGATTCTCCATCCAGCACGGCATCCATATCCCCAAACCGGACGCGGAATCCTCGAGAGTCCAGGTCAGACCGGATAATCATATTCTTCCCGTCCAGGTTGAGCCTGCTAACCTTCTCGAACGTCTACTCGGTATGCTTGGTTACCATCAACCAGCTCAAATCAACAGGTTTGCTCTCAGCAACAACCGAATACCAGCTACATCCTCTGTTGAATCATCCCTGACCAGCGAATGAGCAAAAGGGAAAAAAGAAGGGCTCCTCACCCACCCTTTGGTACGCCCCGGCCGGAAGCACGCATAGAAGGTTACGATTCCTCCTAAAAGCCTAAATACAAGGTCTTTCCCACGCTCATGTATGAAGGACGGGACCACCGATCGGTTTCATGCAACCGATGAAAAATACCTTTCATATGCCCACAACGTCCTCCAGAAGGCACTTGACAGGGGGGCTGTGACTCCCGATGATGCTGACCTCATCTTACACTTCATCGCCGAGATACAATCCACCTCAGCCTCTATGAGTGCATGCCGCATCTTCAAGCTTCAATCGGTCCTGGTATACTGGAGAAAGTTCGTGCCTCCATTCAGGACCAATACCTTAAATGATCTCTATGTCGGGATAGCGGAGCTGAAGAAGGCGAAGAGGGCAAACGGACAACCCTATTCCCAGGATACACAGGGAGACTATGTAAAAATCCTTCGCCGGTTTTACTTCTGGCTGATTGAGAATGAGTATTCAACCATCCCGGAAAAGAAGATCATGAAAATCAAGGGCCCCGCGGCCAACTTGATGACAAAGACCGCGGCACAGCTCCTGACCGAGGAGGAGGTCAGGACTATGCTGACCAAATGCCAGAATTCCCGTGACAGGGCACTTATCGCGATGCTCTACGAAGGCGGGTTCAGGATCAGCGAGCTGGGGAGGCTGCATTGGGAGCAGGTGAAGTTCACAGACTGGAATGCGACGGTAAACGTGAGCGGGAAGACAGGAAAAGGGAGGTTTATCCCGCTGGTAATGTCACGGGCATACCTGGCCACCTGGAGGAATGACTATCCGCTTGATCCCCATGGGGACGCATTTGTCTTCCTGACCGAGACCGAGCGAAAGCCTTTGCAATACCGTGGTGTGGCAAAACAACTGGGCAAAATCGCCAAAAGGGCAGGGATACAGAAACACGTCACCCCCCATATCTTCCGGCACTCCCGGATCACGCACCTGATCCAGCAGGGGTACCAGGAGAGCGTGATCAAGAAGATGATGTGGGGAAATATCACAACCAAGATGTTCGCAACGTATGCACACCTCACTGATGCCGATATTGAAAATGAGGTGGCACATAAACAGGGGGTAAAAACAGGTAAAACTCAAAAAGAGAAAATTCTCGAACCGCGACAATGCCCGAAATGCTACACTATCAACGGGCCTACGCAGAATTTCTGTGGAGCCTGTGGACTGCCACTCACCGATTCAGCAGAAATGCAAGTGAGGGAATTGAAGCATGTACTTGAGAACCTTCCACCCGAGAAGATAGTTGAGATTGTGACCCGTGCTGTTATGGAGAACCCAACGGTGGCGTAGTATAATCAACCAGTTGCGGTTCCAACTTTTTTTGTTTTATTTTTCCTAGAGAGCCTTTGTCTGCAGGCCGCTGAACACGTTTTACGGTTCTTTTTTGATTTAGGGGGTAATTCATCGCCACATATTAGGCATGTCCTGCGTACGGGTTCACTGTGGCCACCCATTCCGACTATTTTTTTAGGTAATAGCTGTGCGAGATATTTTTCATAGGGTACTGTTACTCGCTTATGATTGGAATCCTTGATAGTTGCACATGCAGAATCTTCGGTCAATTCAAGAAGGACGTCCGGATTTATCCCTTGAATAATGCGTTCTTTCCTTTCTCTTCGTTGCAATGAACGAATTTCCCCTGATTTTTCCCTTCTACAGTCATCGCAATATCGTGGCGGGAGCCCTGGACTGGCGAGGTTTTCAGTGAATTGTACAACAAAATGACGATTGCAGCAGTGGCACCGCTCCACTGACACTTCAAAAATTATTGGAATCTCATGCTGACCGGAATGCACGTATCGATAGTATCCTGCTATTACAGCCTTATTTTCTCTTGAACTAACCTTTTTTCTTATTTTGTGATTGGATATGTCCTTGGAATAAAGTGGACGTCTCTCTCCGTATTTATCAACACGATATCCAATTATGTCGGATGCTTCTGCTTTTATGATAATTTGACCATGCTTTGAGACGTAGCATCCTGAATGATTAATGAAAATGAAGGAGTCTTTTATCGAGGATAAAAAGTCCGCTCTTTTCTTCTCCGTATTGCCCCAGCTTGTAAAATATCTATCCCACAGGTCGGGATATCCTTCTAAATCATTGAAAATATCGTCGAGTATCGCTTTTCCGGTTCTCTTACTCAGTTCTTCAAGGATCTCATAGATCTCTTTTTCATTCTCGTCTTCTATATCAATGCAATATTTTTTATAACTATCTTGGAGGTTGGGTATCGCCATTTCCAATCTGTCACGAAATAGTGTCGTTACAGGATTTATCAATTGCCCACTTTTTACCCTTATTCATGAAAAATCAGGAACATACCCCTGATACGTTGCTGAAGATCAGCGACGCAGCAAAAGTCCTGAATTTACATTCAAGGACAATTGTACAGTATATCCGAAACGGCCAGATAGAGGCATTCAAAGTGAACAGTCAATGGAGAATTCCCGTTTGTTCCCTTGAAAAATTTCTTCGTGAATCGCCGGGACCAAGAAATCCTACCCCCTCAAGGGCTGATTCCAAATGAATGGGTCAAGACGCGATACTGCGGTATCAAGGGAAGGGAAGCAGTCCGTTACCACCGTATTACTCCCCTCCTCAACCCCCTTTGAATTCAATAGGAGGTGTGTGTATGATTTCCCCTGATCCTATTTATCTTACTCGGCGGGTGATAACCACCAAAGAATGCCTCGCAACTCTTGACCCTATTGAGAGAAAGATCTGCGAATATCTTGTGAGAATTGGAGACATCGTGCTGGTTGACCAGAATTCTGCGAGAATACATCAGGAGGTAAACTACCATGTCCCGTGAAGATGGGGCTCCAGCATATACTACTACTGGTGGAACGAAGGTATCTAGTGACCCAAAAAAACCTGAAAATGTCGAGAACACTACGTTTCCCTTCCCTGAAATAAAGGAGAATATAGCTTTAAATAGGAATCAGGAACCTGCAAGGCATGGTGATCCCCAAATTCATGACGACCAACGCCATAACAGGGGGCATATTTGTGAATTATGCCCATTCGCAGTATCGAGGGTTGAACACGATATGATCCAGTATCCAATTTTTGACATAACCTTCCGTAATTTGCTGGAAGTCAAAGCAAGAGCGGAGGGATGGAAGATCAAGACCAAAAAGCGGGATACATGGATTTACCAAGGTGCACTAACATTCCAACTGGGCCATGACACCACCATTATCTATTGTTCTGAGCCCCAGGACTTAACCGTCATTGGAGAATGGGTCAAACACCATTTTTCTCCCATTGTTCTGGATATTGATTCACTTGTGTATAAGGTGACGCACCCCTCCTCAATTAGTCGTGATGAAACCACTATCGAGGTTACAACCGAATCTCTTAAAAAGGTGATTAATAGCGTTATCCAGCCATTCAAGGGGCGAGATGGAGTATTATTCTTAAAATCGCCCAATATAATTACTCCTGCTTTTAAAGTATATACAAGGAAAGACACCCAGTATCTGCGTTGTGAATTTGACGCCAGGAACCAATACCAAATTAGTTCCGCATACGCGATGCGCCATGAGTTATTGACGATTCTAACAAAAATTCCTGACCATCCGGGGCAATTTTGGGAATATCTTACAAAGTATTATAGCCTAGCTTTATGTAAGAAGGATTTCGATGACATCTGTTCCCGCCTGAATGATACCCTAATATTATTGGAAGATGCCGCAAGGGACATCAAAATAATCAGCAAGAAACTGCCTAGTCTCGGTAAGAATGAATTGTTGGATCATGAGACGGTTATCGCATCACAAATCAGGGAATTTTTCAAGCAGGATCTTGACCATGATGAAGACCTTGATGATTTGTGTCCCAGAGTTGCTACATTTTTTGCCATGCCTGAAAAAGCCATCCTTGTTTTGCTAACCGCAGCAGGGATTTGGAAGGGAAAAAGTTATCGGAGGTCGGTCTTCCCTGAAGAAATCCATAAACACCTGATTCATCGCTATGGTGAATGTTTTATAGGCATTGATGAAATTGGTAAAAATATTGAAATTCTCAAGGAAAAAGGATTTTTCCGCGAACACCCAGATCTCGAGGTCTATTTTTCACCAACAGGAACTAGGTTTGTTAAACGATTATTCGAACGGATAAGAGGGTGATTTTTTTGTGTCACTGTCTAGCAAACCACAAAGAAATAATTGGTAGGAGAAGAGGGTGTCGCGGGAATATAAGGGAGGAAGACCCTTCCTATCTCCTGCATCAAGAACAGCCTAATGACCAACCTACAGAAGGCTCGTCTTTTCATAAAAAAGAAAAAAGACCTGTTCCAAATCCATTGCCTGAGGTATCATGAAGGCCGCATCACAGAGCATCTCCACAAAAAATCCTTTACAATGTATTCACTGTCATGCTTGGTTCAACACCTGGCATGGCCTTATAGCACACCTACAGTTCTGTCCTGAAAGAAAACTCCGGCGAACATTCGATTTCCCAGATCACAGGTTTATAATTTATTTAAACCCAAGGCATCGCATCATGAATGCCCTAAGAAAGCTTCAATCAGATTATCCGGACAAGGAAAAAGTCTTTTTAGGCGCTCTCTTGTATTTGGAAAATGCCCGTCTTATTGACTCGTACGAAATTGTATCCTTGAAGCATGAAAAGGAAGCGGTAAATGTCCAACCATAAGGCAGTGCTTCTAAAGCAAGGGACACGAATCCTCCCACCAGATGAATATCGAGCATTGCGCTCTTCACTGCAGGTCCGACATCAGATCCTTTTGGATGGCATGCTCTTCACTGGCATGCGTGGAGAAGAATTCTGGCGGTTTATCAATCACCAGGAGTGGTTTGACCACGATCGTGGTGTCATCCATCTTCCATCCTCGGCACAATTAAAGAAAAAAACCAAGCAAAAAGAAAGGGATGTTTATCTATCGACATGGGGATTGCAGGTAATTGAACGAGTATTTGATCGTCAAATAAAAAAAATATCACGAATTTCATGGAGGGAAGACCTAATACGTGGAGCAAAAAAAGCAAAATTACCGATTCACGGTATCACCCCAAAAATGACTAGGAAGACCTGGGAGTCTTGGCTGGTTGCTTCGTATCCCTCCATGACAATTCAAATTGCATTATCGCAAGGTCATTCCGACCTTACCGCTTTGAAACACTACCTTAATATCTCCTTCTCTTCATCCGAAAAGGAAGAGATGAAAAAATATGTGACTGGTTTCTGTGGTGTACCAATAGGATAATTCTACATGTGCAGAATTGTAAATCTGATGACTAACAAAAAAATTAAAAAG
>LKUF01000305.1 GCA_001412335.1 Methanolinea sp. SDB | reverse complement strand
GATCGCCTGACCAAGCCCCTTATCAAGAAGGACGGCAAGTTCGTGGAAGCGAGCTGGGATGAAGCCTATGAACTGATTGCAAAGAAGTTCAAAGGGTACAAACCCGATGAAATTGCCGTGCTCTCTTCTGCCCGTGTATCAAACGAGGAGAACTACCTCCTGATGAAGCTGGCACGCGGTGTCTTCAAGACACGGCATATCGACCACTGCGCCAGACTCTGCCACTCTTCGACCGTCGCAGGACTCGCCGCATCGTTCGGCTCCGGTGCAATGACCAATTCCATCCTGGACATCGCCGAATCGAAGTGTGTTTTCGTCATCGGCAGCAACACGTTCGAGCAGCACCCCCTGATCGGGCGGAAGATAATGCAGGCAAAGGCAAACGGCGCAAAAGTTATCGTATTCGACCCGCGGTTTACCCCGACTGCAAAACAGGCCGACCTGTATGGAGCCTTCTACTCGGGTACTGACGTGGCCATCTTAAACTGCCTGATGGGAGAGATCATCAGGAACGGCTGGGAAGACAAGGAATGGGTCTCAAAGAGGGCCAAGGGCTACGAAGAACTCAAAGCCATGGTCACGAAGGACGATTACCTTCCCGAGAACGTGGAGAAGATCTGCGGTATCCCTGCGGCTGACCTAAAGACTGCCGCTGAATGGATTGGAAAGGCGGAATCCTCTGCGCTCCTCTACTCGATGGGTATTACCCAGCACACAGTCGGAGTGGACAATGTCAAGTCGACCGCAAACATCCAGATGCTGACCGGCAACATCGGAAGGCGCGGAGGCGGTGTGAACGCACTTCGTGGCCAGAACAACGTGCAGGGTGCCTGTGACATGGGCGCTCTCCCGGTGGTCTTCACCGGATACCAGAAGGTCATAGACCCGGCGGCCCACAAGAAGTTCTCTGATGCATGGGGATTCCCAGACGGCATCTGTGCCCCGGAGAACGGCTATGAAGTCACCACGATGATCAATGTTCTGTCAGACAACCCTGGTGAGCTGAAAGCCATGTATATCATGGGCGAAAACCCGATGCTCTCTGATCCGGATCTCACCCATGCGGAGCATTCATTGAAGAACCTTGAGTTCCTGGTCGTCCAGGATATATTCCTGACTGAGACCGCCGCACTTGCCGATGTCGTCCTTCCGGCTTCCTGCTATGCCGAGAAGTCCGGGACCCAGACCAGCACCGAACGCCGTGTTCAGCTCTGGAGACCTGCACAGGACCCGCCGGGTGAAGCGAGACTCGACTGGAAGATCCTCTGCGAGGTCGCGGCTGCTATGGGATATGGGAAGCAATTCACGTACAATAGTGCCGAGGAGATCTTCAACGAGATAGCAGAAGTCACTCCGTCCTACCATGGGATGAACTACGAACGACTCAGCAGGCCCGAGGCACTCCACTGGCCCTGCCCGGCACTCGACCACCCGGGAACCCCGATCCTGCATATCGGGAAGTGCTCCCATCCCGATGGCATGGGAGTCATGCACGCCATCGAGTGGAAACCGCCCGCCGAAGTCCCCGACGCCGAATACCCGTACATCCTCACCACCGGCAGGTGCATCTGGCACTGGCATACGGGTTCCATGACCCGCAGATCCGAAAACCTCGACACAGAGGTCCCGACCGGATGGATCGAGATCAACCCCGAGGACGCAAAAGAGCTCGGCGTCAAGGACAAGGAGATGGTCCGGGCGATGACCCGTCGTGGCGAGATCCAGGTACCTGCAAAGGTCACGAAAGATATCAAGAAGGGCGAGATGTTCATGCCGTTCCACTTCGCCGAGTGTGCTGCGAATATTCTCACGAACAACGCTCTCGATCCGGTCTGCAAGATCCCGGAGTTCAAGGCCTGTGCTGTGAAGGTTGAAAAGATCAAGGAGGCCTGATTGAAATGGTAAAGAAAGGCGATATGCTCTATGCATGGACCAGTGATGCAGATATTGCTGCAAAGGCCGAGTGCGGCGGTGCGGTGACC
>LKUF01000304.1 GCA_001412335.1 Methanolinea sp. SDB | reverse complement strand
TGTTTTCCCCTGTTAAAAAAGCGACGATAGTGCAACAACGAGGGTATGTTACGAGATATGCGAAAAGCACTGGAGAGGCTGATTCACGCTTCCGGGAAAAAATTATCTCCTTCTCCCTGCCGCCAGGCCAAGCGAGACCGCTGCACCAAGAACCACGGTGAGGATCTCCATTCCTGCCTTCGTCGTTGCCGTTGCCGGGGCGGTTGTGGCAGGGGTGGACGTCTCCATCACCGTCGTTTCAGGCGGTACGGGAGCGAGCAGGACATAGACGCCGGCGGCAGGGATAAAGATCTGCAGCTCTCCACTCACCACTTCTGCCGGCATGGGAGACCAGCTGTCTCCCGAGTATGAATAGACCTGCAGGTCTGCTACCGGTATTCCCACGGGTTCGATGAAGGAGAGGGTTGCAGCTGGATCAAAGACCAGGTCTGTCGGCATGACGCTGTACGGGCCTGCCACCACCCGCATTCCTGCCGGCACATCCTGCGGGGAGACCGCGACGAGTCCCACGAAGTCCGCACCAAACGCCCGGACGCGGGCCTTCCCGTCGGCCGATGCGAAATCCTTCCAGGCCTGTGTCGCCGTCGGGGTAATGCTCACAGTCGCGGTTGGACCTGTGCTGCCTGATGATGGGCTACCTGCCGTCTGCCCGCCCACCGTGACGGTCTTGTAGAGTACCTGGGCTCCGTCGACCAGGGCGATGATGGTGATCGTCCCCTCCGGCATCCCCTCGACCACGAAGGTGATCTCGGAGTCGTCGGCACCCTCCTTGACACCGCTCACCTGGAGCTTTGCCTGGACTTCCCGTACCGTCGGGAGCGAGACGCCGCTCAAGCGGAAGTAGTCGTAGGTGCCCCGGGTGATGTCGTACTCCTTTGTGGTCGTGTAGTGGCCGTCGACGGATCTCCCCGAGACTGCGACGATGGTATCCCCCTTCATCACCTCGAGCCGGTTCTCCGAGGTCCCGTCGAGCGTTGCCGTGACGGTGCCGTCGTTCAAGGCAAACGGCATCGAAAACTGGCTCATCTGGACTGCAAAATCAGAGTTTCGCTGCACCTCGAAGGACGAGTCGATGAGGAGGTCGAACCGTGATCCGTCAGGAAGGTCGGTGATCGTGATATAAATAGGGTGGCCGTTTGCGATGCTGTCCGGCCGCTCGGTGATGGTGACCGCCGATGCAGGAACTGCGATTAAGATGAGGATGAGCGGGATTGCGTATCGTATGTACATGGAGTATTCCTCTATACGTGAGAATCTCCGACAGAGGCGATAAAGGTGATCGGGGTTGAAGGATTATGTATCCTCATTTTACAAGGATGAGATGATGCAATTTTTCTGAAATGGTATACATCTTTTGATCCGCGGTCAACAGCGGTGCATCAACCGAGTCCGAGGCTGCCAGGAAAAGGGCGTCATACATGGTCACAGGGGTGTTGCATGCAATGGAATATGCCGGTTCCAGAAGGGTGTGCATCGGAACGATCGTGCAGGTATCGGTGATAAACCGGATACTGTCGGTGTATTGCTCCCGGACTTCATCGGGATCAAAACCTCCATGAAGCACCCTCTTCCACGCCACATTTCCCACCTCGGCAAAGGCGAGATCGATAGTGATGCAGTGATGATCCAGCGTGATATCGATCGCCTTCTCCGTGATCTCTTCAGGGAGGAAAATGGCCGCAATAACGCTCGAATCGAGCACCGCCGCCTCACGCATCCCGGTCCTCCCGTATCAACCCTGCTGCAGGGACACCTTTTTTTCCGGTTTTTGCCCTTTTTCGGGCTCGTTCAAGGAGTTTTCGCTTGTGCTTTTCCCTCACCGTGTCTTCTACCAGGCGCCGGATCTCTTCCTGCCAGGGTTCGTCGTCCATCTCCTCCATCATCTTTTTTATGGTATCGTCGATCCGGATGCTGTATACCAATGTTGGCATAATAAATTGTTTACAATTATTGTTTATAAATAATTGGGATGGAATATGAAAACGAT
>LKUF01000303.1 GCA_001412335.1 Methanolinea sp. SDB | reverse complement strand
AATTCCCGATGAGAGCGAGCCCGAAAACCCGGAAGAACGGAGGGAATGGTGTGCGTGGCCGCCGGCGGGACGCCCAAAGCGGAAAAATTGCCGGGGATACAGGAGGTATATCTGCAGAGGTCTTCTTCATCTGCAACTCCCGACGAGAGCCAACCAGGGAACCCGGAAGGATAGGGGAGATTGAATGCGTGGCCGGCGGCAGGATGCCCAATACGAAAAATTGCCGGGGAGTCCGTCCCGGGGAAGGTTGATCATATGCGATGGGCATTGACCGGCCATCCATCTCACTGGAAATATCGGGGGATTGCCTCCTCAGGGTTCCATTCAAGATGAAAAGCCGGTGGGATACGAAAACGGGTATTTTTATCTCTCCTCCATACAACCACCTTCATACAGCGAGGATATGCCATGAAGGTGATCGGAATTAACGCAAGCCCCCGGGGCAAAGAGAGCAGGACACGGAGACTCGTCGAGGCGGTGCTCTCGGGAGCAAAAGAAGAAGGGGCAAAGACGGATTTTATCGACATATATTCCCTTGATATCAAGTACTGCACCGCATGCGGTTCATGCTATGCGAGTGGCGAATGCACCCTGTTTGACGATATGCCGGAACTCTACGACCGGATGCTCGATGCCGACGGGATCGTGCTCGGGGCCCCGAACTACATCGATTCGATACCAGCACCATTAAAAGCGGTCTTTGACCGGCTCGCCGACGCCATCCATTGCCAGATGTTCCGCGGGAAATACGGGTGTTCCGTCTGCACTGCGGGCGGAAGCAACCACGACGAGATCGTCAGGTACCTGAACCATGTCCTGATCTCTCTCGGGGCAACGGCCGTCGGCGGCGTGGGAGCCGCAGTCGGAAGCGACCCTGCAGCCCTCCCGAAGGCCGAAGAAGAGGCCGCCAGGCTCGGCAGGACACTTGTCGAATCGATCCGCGGAGAGCACAGGTTCCCCGAACAGGAGCAGATCCACGACGAACGGCAGAAGTATTTTTCCCGGCTCGTGAAGGCGAACAGGGATACCTGGCCCCACGAGTTCGAATGGCACGTCCGGATGGGCTGGATCGAGGAATAAGCGCGGAAGAGAGGAGAGGATCGGCTGGATGGAAAAAATATCCCTACCCGCCGGGACCGACATGGATCTTCTGATCCTGGCCGGGAATCTCTGTCTGCCGGACACCTGGGGGCCGAAACACCTGCAGGGAATGGATAAGATCTCACCCCAAATACTTTTTGCCGAGCATCACCCTAATACCATCAGGTGAAATCTGATACTATTACACGAATCGTACTGGTTGGCCTGCTTGCAGTATTTGTCATCTTCATGCTGCTTGCAGGATTCCTCGGCGACCTGTACTGGTTCCTGGAAATCGGCTACGAGGATATCTTCCTCTCCATCATAACCACGCGTATCATCCTCGGTATCGCGGGGTTTGTCGTATTTTTTGGCTTTTCGTACGGATGTGCGCGTATTGCAGCCCGGACGGCATCAGGATCGCTTGGCCGGCCGGCAGGCGGAAGGCAGGGTATTGCGGCTCTCGCGCTCTTCGCAAGCCTCATCGCCGGCCTGAACCTCTCGGCGGCCTGGGAGACGGTCCTCCGGTTCTTCGCGCAGGTCCCGTTTGGCGTATCTGACCCGGTCTTTTCCCAGGATATCGGGTTTTACGTCTTCTCGCTGCCGTTTTATTCCCTGGTCCTCTCGTTTCTCCTCGGACTCTTCATATTTGCCGCAATCCTCTCTGCGCTGGCGTTTCTCTTCCAGGTTCTCGTGGTGAGAGTCAGGGGCGGACAGTTCCCGACATTCGATATCGAGGCGGAGACGGAACCGGTATGGGGGGTCTTCTTCAGCGAGTTCCTCCCGCAGTTGAACATCCTGCTCTTCCTGGTCTTCGTGGTGCTCGCAGCCCGGCTCTGGCTTTTACGATACTCCATCCTGTATTCGTCCACCGGGGCGGTCTTTGGCGCAGGGTACACCGATATCCACATCACGCTGCCGGTCATCACGATACTCTCTGTCGTGGCGCTGATCATCGGTATCGGCTTTTTGTTAAACGAGAAGATCCGGCGAAAAGAGGTGATCATATACAGTATCGCCGCGTTCGCAGGAATTGCCATAATCGGGATCGTCGCGGCCCTCCTTGTCCAGTCGCTGGTCGTCGAGCCCGACGAGTTCACCCTGGAAAAGCAGTACCTCGATTATAACATCCAGAATACGCTGGATGCATA
>LKUF01000302.1 GCA_001412335.1 Methanolinea sp. SDB | reverse complement strand
TTTAAAAAAAAGCCGAGGTGTTCCCCCGCACGGCTCAGGGGAACTCAAGGACGTTGATGTAACCTGGCTTTATTTTCTCTTTGATATCTCCGAAATCGTCCGACACGATCAGCTGGACACTGTACATGCCCGGTTCGTTGAACGTGTAGAACTGGTTGGGGCTGCCTGGGTTGATGACCACCGCACTGCTGGTATCCTTGTAGATCACCCATGTCCACTCGTTAGGCGTCCCGGTCGATGTATCGGTGAACTCGACGGTGAGCGGTGCAGATCCGGTCGTCGGTTCGGCCGTGAAATCCGCACTCAGCGGTACCGGGACGACCTCGATCGTCTTCGTGGCCGAGACAGATCCCTCCATGCCCGTCACCGTGAGGGTGACGTCATAGCTGCCCGGGTTCTGGAAGGTGTGGATCGGGTTCCGGTCGGTGGAGACATACCCGTCGCCGAACCGCCATGTCCATCTCAGTGGGTTGCCTGTCGACATGTCGGTGAAGGCCACGGTGAGCGGGGCGATGTTGTCGGGGTTGCTTGGTTCGTATTCGAAGTCGGCCGCAAGACCCTGTCCGACCCTGATGTAGCCGGGCTTTGTCTTTGTGCTGACTCCTTCATTGTTTGTCGCCGTCAGCTGGACACTGTAGGTCCCCTTGACGGTGTAGACATGCACGGGGTTCTGATCGGTGGACGTGCTGCCGTCGCCGAATGACCATGCCCAGGAAGTTGGTGTGCCTGTCGTCTTGTCAGTGAACTGGACCGCCATCGGGACAATCCCGGACGTCCTGTTCGCGCTGAAGTCCGCAACCGGCAGGCTGGTGACGACGATGTAGTCTGTCATGGTCACCGTGTCGGATCCGGCGCTGTTCGTGACTGTCAGCTTCACGGTATAGATACCCGGATTCCTGTACAGGTGGTACGGGTTCTGCTGGAACGAGTACGAGCCGTCACCGAACTGCCAGAGCCACTTCTTCGGGTTGCCGTCCGATGTATCGGTGAACTGGACCAGGAGCGGTGCCGTTCCCTCTGTTGGTTCTCCGTAGAAACTGGCCACCGGCGTTGTGACGACCGTGACCGCTCCGGGTATCGTCACCTGGTCGCTGCCGCCGTCGTTGATCACCCGGAGGCTCACGTCATAGACACCGGGCTCGTTGTAGGTATGGACCGGGTTCTGGTTGTTCTGCCCGGCCGAGGTCGAACCGTCGCCAAAGACCCAGACCCAGACCACGGGGTTGTTGGTCGACTGGTCAGTGAACTGGACCGTCAGCGGGACCGTCCCGACCGCAGGCTCAACGGAAAATGCTGCCACCGGCGGTGGCGGGAGGATCTCAAAGCCGTTCGCGAGCATCCCGGATTTTCCGTCGTCGGTATTGGTGACCACGACATTCCAGGAGCCGAGCGCCCGTCCCGTCAGGTTGACCGTGCAGTTGATGGTCGTGGAATCGAGCACGTTCACGTCGGTTGCGACGATATCGGCATACCCTGTCTTTGTCAGTGCCACTGCAGCACCGTCACGGAAGCCTGTTCCCGGAATGCTGGTGATCTCGATCTCCCGGTCATTTGGTCCGAAAGACGGAGTTATGGGCGACGAGACCGTCGGTGCTGGGTATTCGACCGTGAACCCGCCGGCGAGCGGTGCGGAAGACTGGCCGTCCTCGTTGGTGACGATGACATTCCAGTCGCCAACCGCCACTCCGTTGAGATCGACGTCACAGGTGATCTTCGTTGGATCGACCACGGTGAGGTTGGTCGCGTCAAAGTCCGCCTGGCCGGTCAGGTTGAAGGTGACCGTCGCAAGGTCACGGAAGCCAGTGCCGGCAAGGTTGCTGATATAGACGACCTCGTTGTTCAGGCCAACATCCGGAGTAATGTCAGTCACCGTTGGTGCGGGGTATATGACCTCGAAACCGTCGTCCAGTGTATACGACTGGCTGTCGTCATTGGTGACAGTAACGTCCCAGAGACCTGCAGCAACACCGTCGAGGTTCACCGTGCAGGTGATCTGGTTTCCTACGGGTGATACCCAGACATCAGTTCCATTGATATCAGGCTGGCCGTCCTTCTCGAGAACGACGGTCGCTCCGTCCTGGAACCCGCTGCCGGCAAGGTTCGTTATCTCGAAGCTGTCGTCGTCATTCACGCCCGTGCCAGGGGTCACCGAGGACACCAGTGGAGCTGCTGGATAATAGATAGTGAAGCCCTCGGGAAGCGTTCCGGATCCAAGGTCATAGTTCGTCACCTTGACATCCCATTTCCCGACCGGCTGGTCGTTCAGGTCGAAGAAGCACTGTATCTTGGTTGGAGATTCAACCGAAACCCCGGTAGCGGCGATATCGCTCTCGCCCGTCTTCCGGAGCACGACAGTCGCATCGTCGAGGAACCCGGTGCCGGCGAGGTTCGTGATTCCGACCTCTTCATTGTTCTTTCCGTTGTCGGGGGTGATGCCTGTCACGGTTGGCGGGGGATTGGTGACGGTAAATCCATCGGCCAGGGTATCTGACTGGTCATCGTCATTGGTCACGACGACATTCCAGAGGCCTGCTTCAGCGCCCGTGATATCGAATACACAGGTGATCTGGTCTTCGCTCAGTACGTCAACATCCATGCCAGGGATGTCCAGATACCCGGTTCTGTTCAGCGCAACCGTGGCGCCGTCACGGAAGCCGGTACCGGAGAGGTTGGTGATCGTCACGTTTCCGTCATTCACACCAGTAGCCGGGTCGATACCGGTCACAGTCGGTGCAGGATACACGACCTCGAATCCCCCGGCCAGGGTGTCTGACTGGCTGTCTTCATTGGTCACGACGACGTCCCAGGGACCGGCAGCAGCACCGAGAAGGTTGAACGTGCAGGTTATCTGTTCCCCGCCGGCCCAGACAACAACCCCGGTTCCGGGGATGTCGGTGTATCCGTCACGGACAAGGGCCACCGTCGCACCCCAGCGGAAACCGGAACCTGCAAGGTCGGTTATCTCGAAGCTGTCGTCGTTGTTTGGTCCCATGTCGGGGGTGATGGTATCTATCTGCGGCGGGATGTCCATGACGGTGAAGCCATCTGCAAGCATTCCCGCCTGGCCGTCATCGTTCTCAACAACAACATTCCAGAGGCCTGTCTCTACACCGGTAAGGTCAAAGGTGCAGTTGATGAGGCCGGAATTCTGGACGGTGACGCCGGTCGCAACGATATCTGTTGTGCCCTTGTTCAGCACAACTGTCGCTCCATCCTCAAAACCGGACCCGGTGATTGCGGAGATATCGATTGTTGCGTTGTTGTACCCGACAGCAGGCGTGATGCTCGCGACCGTCGGTGCCTGCGGGTAGAAGATCGTGAAGGCCTCCTCGATGGTATCTGACTGGTCATCATCGTTGGTCACCGTCACGTCCCAGGCGCCCACCTTTGCGCCGGTCAGGTCCATGAAGCACATGATCTTGGTGTCCGTGATGATGGGTCCGTTGATGGGCGTGAGATTGCCTTCCCCTGCCATGGAGAAGGTCACGTTCGCGCCTGGACGGAAATTGGAGCCTTGAAGGTTCGTGATTCCAACCACGCCGTCGTTTGTACCAGTGTCAGGAGTGATGGAGTCTACCTCCGGCGGCGGATGGGATACCGAAAACCCGTCCACGATCTCTGCGGACTGACCGTCCTGGCTCTCCAGCACGACAGTATAGTCGCCTGGAACAGCACCCGTCAGGTCGAACTCACAGGTGATCCGGGTTGTGCTCACCACGACCACGTTCGTAGCGGTGATGTTCGCATACCCGGTCCTGGTAAGATTGACCCCCGGGATCCCCGTTGTCAGGAAGTTGGTCCCGGCAAGATCCGTGATCACAACTGTATCACCGACATAGCCAGAATCAGGAGTGATGTCTGTCAGGGTCGGTGCAGGGTTTGTCACCATAAATCCGTTCGCGTAAACACCCTCCTCGCCACTGGTGGTGTTTCTCACGACTACGTTCCATTGGCCGGCTTCTGCGCCGTCCAGGTTCAGGAAACAGGTGAGTTTCGTCGGGCTCACGTACGTGGCACCAACGGAAGTGATATTTCCCTCACCAGTACGGTTGAGCACTACCTCTGGTGATGTGGGAAAGTCTGTTCCTGAAAGATCATCAATAAACACGTATCCCGTGTTCTCCCCCGACGGGGGATTAATCCCTGATACGGTAATGGCACCCGCTGCGGGGAACATTACGCACATACAGAGCAGTATCGGGATACTTATCTGGAGCACTTTTCTATGGTTCATATGAACACCTCAGCTGATATGTTCTCTATACATCCTCCAATCGTGAAACGAGGGAATTTTCATCCCCCAAATCGCGATATAAATGTATTCATCATATCCTCTTCAGTAATGTATATAAACTTTTCGCAGAATTTGGCCGAAAAATAGGGGTTTTTTCCCTGTATGGGAACCACATAGCGCCTCAATTTACATTGTGGAACCTGATTTTTCTGCTTATGTCCCATGGTGCCCTCCTGGTGTCATGACAGTCAATCGGGTCACAATATCCGGTTTTTGAGTGATGAAAGTATGTAGCTTAGTCAGCTGAACTCTTTAGTATGGCTTTATTTCGGCTTAAATAGCGATCTAATCAGAAATAATGTAGCAAGGATTATTTCGGGTTCACAGGTGAATATTTGAAAAAATGATGCTGTCCATCCGTGGACGGGTGAACCATGAACCATATCACGGGCAATAGGAGCGTGATATTGGGATTGATGCGCGGGAGCAAGCTTAACATACTTTACCGGCTGGATCCACACCACACGACCTGTGTCAGACACCGGTTTGCAAACCCTGATCGAGACTCTCACCACTGTCAGACGATCGCGATCAAGGAGACAGATGTACTTACCTTCCCAATACCAGTAAAACTCCCCTTCAGAACGTGGTACATACACATAGTGCAAAGACGGCCCTGGTGAGATTTGCCTGGAGAGTGAACCCTGCTCACCTGGCAGGGGCGTGGAATAGAATGTTCCGGTTCATTCCATGGGCATCTGCCGCGTCACTGATGAGAATCCCGATGATATGGTATTGACTTATGTCCAGGCACCGTTCCGGCTGAGTATACCCGGTATCCTAGTCCATGAGATATAAAAACGGTTTCTGGAGGATTCCACAATTACCCTTGTGGGGATAGCACAGCGGCTATGAAAAAAATCGCATGATTCTCTTCGGGTATAAAATGAAAATAGAAGAGCCATTTTCACAAAAAACTCAGATGAATCTAAAGAGAGACCATGCATGCTAAATTGAAAATGGCGTAGCCATTTCATATAAAAAATCAGATGAATCTAAAGAGAAACCATGCATGCTAAATTGAAAATGGCGTAGCCATTTTCATATAAAAAATTAGATCTCCGGCCTTGTCTTCAATGCTTCGACAAGGAGCCTAACCCCGTCCTCCACGTCACGAAGATCCATCACCTCGACCGGTGAATGGATGTACCTGGTCGGGATCGAGAGAGTCGTGCTCGGGATTCCTCCCCGTTCGAGGTGGATGGCCGTCGCATCGGTTGTCCCGCCGCTTCCTACCTCGAGCTGGTACGGAATATCATTGGCGGAAGCGGTATCCTTCAACCAGTTGACCATGGCCCGGCTCGCGATGAGCCCCCTGCCGCTGGCATCGGCGATGGTGATGATCGGGCCCTTGCCCATCTCCACCGGGACGTCCTTTAGGTCGATGCCCGGGTGATCACCCGGAAACGTCACGTCGGTGGCGATGGCACAGTCCGGGTCAAGGGCATAGGCACTCGTCTTTCCACCTTTCAGGCCCACCTCCTCCTGTACCGTGAAGACTGCATAGATGGTGTGGGGCGATTCAACCTCCTGCATCGTCCTTACGAGAAGGGCAACCCCGGCCCTGTTGTCAAAGGCCTTCCCGGTTATCCTTCCGTTTGCCAGGTCGGCCATCTCGCGGTCTACGGTTACAGGAGTGCCGATCCCGACTCCCAGGCTCTCCACCTCTTCCCGGCTGGAAGCGCCGATGTCGATGAAGAGATCATCTGCCTTGACGCCTTTCTTTCTCTCTTCGTCTTCCATCTTGTGGGGCGGTTTTCCACCGAGCACACCGACGACCGGTCCGGCCGTGCCATGGAGTATCACGCGCTGGTTGTAGAGCGTCGGCAGGTACCACCCGCCCAGGGTTACGAACCGCAGGTAGCCCTTCTCCTCTATCGCCTTGACCATCAGGCCTATCTCGTCGGCATGTGCCGCGATCATGACAGAGAAGTCCCCTCCTTTTTTGACGGCCACGAGGTTTCCCATCCTGTCCTCGTACATCTCGTCGACCGATCCTTCCAGCTCTGCCCGCACGATGTCGAATATATTTCCTTCGCTCCCGGAAAGCCCGTGGGCGTTCGAGAGCTTCTGTATCAGTTCCTTTACCATTTTTTCACCCTACCACCGCCGAGATTCTCTCCACAGCACGTTTCAGGTCATCCATCGATGCTGCATAGCACATTCTCGCATAGTCCGGTGCATTGACTCCGAAAGCCTCTCCCGGCACGACGATCACACCGCTTTTTATGATCTGCTCTATCATGGACCGTTTCATCGGCACGAAGAGATAGAATGCTCCCTCGGGTACAGGGAAGTCAAAGCCGAGTTCCCGCATCCTGCCGTACAGGTAGTCCCGGCGGGCGCGGTACTCATCCCGCATCTCGCGTACACAGTCCTGGGGGCCCGTATATCCCGCAAGCGCCGCGTACTGGGAGACCGAGCTTGCACAGGCCTGGCAGTACTGGTGCACCTTCAGGCTCTGCTCTATGTATTCCTTCGGACCCGCCATGTACCCGAGCCTCCAGCCCGTCATCGCAAAGGTCTTGCTCGTCGCATTGACCGTGATCACGTCCTCGCCGAAGAGGCCTGCGCTCCAGTGGCGGGTATCATATATGAAATGCTCGTAGACCTCGTCCGAGACAACCGTGACACCTGCATCATTGGCATACTCGACCAGGGCACGGATGGAATCCTTATCCTCTACCGCCCCGGTGGGATTTCCCGGAGAGTTCAGCACAAGGATCCGGGCCCCGTCCATCTTCTCCTTGGCCGCCTCCGGATCGATGCAGAACCGTGAATCGAGTGAAAGACCGTCGGGCCTTCCCCCTGCCATCACGGCGAGGGCACCATAGGAGACGAACCCGGGGTCTGCAAAGAGGACGCGGTCCCCATCTTCGACGAGCGCCTGCATGATGATATGCAACGCTTCGCTGGCGCCCGCCGTCACGATGACCTGGTCGGGCGTATATGAGAGGTTGTTCTCCTGCGACAACTTCCTGCAGAGTGCTTCCCTCAACTCCAGGATGCCGAGGTTCGGCGTATACCCGGTTTTGCCCATAGCGAGGGCCCGGGCGGCTGCCTGCTTGATATGTTCCGGCGTGTCGAAATCAGGCTCCCCAAGCCCGAGGTTGATGGACCCCGGGCCTGCCGCATCGAACAGTTTCCTGATGCCGGAGATCTCGATATCTTTGACGCGGCTCGCAATCCGATATTTCTTCATTTCTCCTCCTTCCAATTCACTCGATGTTTGCGTGGCGGTTCTTTAATTCCTTCTCGTCCGTCTGGGTGATCTCCATCAGGCACGATATGATGGCATCGGCAAAGACCATGGCCGCAGTCTCGAAGAGCGTGCCCATCGGGGCAAAGGACTTGTGTTCCCCGAGCATCTGCCGTATCTCGAACTCCTCGGCATCGTCCTTCACCTCGTCCCGGTGGTGCTCGATGATGACGATGCAGTCGGCGATCCGCCCGATCCGGGAGTCGCGGTTGGAACTGATGAGGGATACCCGTCCCCCGATCTCCTTTGCCGCCTCTGCGATGTCGGCGACGGTCTTCGTCCTGCCCGACCCTGAGAAGACAACGATCAGGTCCCCCTGCTTCATCGCCGGGGTGATGGTCTCGCCGATCACGAATGATGCAAGGCCAAGATGCATCAGCCGCATCGCGAATGCCTTGGCCACGAGGCCTGACCTCCCGGCGCCCATCACGTATACCCGGTCGGCTTTCAATATCTCCCCGATGAACTGCTCGATCTCCCGATCGGATATGGAATCGGCGGTGCTCCGGATCTTCGATGCCATCAGACGCATCATCTCCCGGACCCTGTGCTTCTCTGTCATCCTGGTACAGGGATGAAACCCCAGGCATGATGAGAATTTCGCCGGGAGACGATTTGGCCGCCGGAACACTTTATGTGATTGAAGAGAAGAGTTATAGGAAATAAGGAGCTTTTGGGCCTGCAGGCCCTGATACGAGGCCGGTTTGCGATGAACAGTTCGCCATATTTATCGGATGGATCCTTCGAACTCGGGCCCGGTGACTGCCGGGAGCTCCTGGCGCGCCTCCCGGAAGGTTCAGTCGGCCTGGTGTTTGCCGATCCGCCCTGCACCCTCTCGAACGGCGGCTTCACCTGCAGGTCCGGGAAGAGGGCCCAGACAGACACGGGTTCGTGGGATGAAAGACGCGGCGTCGAGGAGGACTTATCCTTCAAGAAGGAGTGGATAGCCGAGTGCAGGCGGGTGATCACAGGGATCTTGGGCCCCATCTGTGCATGCCGATTCGCCCCCAGGCTGCCCGGCATCGACCGCGACCGGGACGTGCTCGATCTCCCTGTTGCCCGGTACCGGGGTATTGTCGGAGGTGGTACCCGATGAACACCCGTGCCGAACGGATCCGGGAGACGATCGATCGCGAACTCCCCTCCCTCCTGGACCTGTACCGCAGGCTCCACGCACACCCGGAGCTCTCCGGGGAGGAGGAGACGACATCACGGACCCTTGCAGCAGAACTGGAGAAGGCCGGCTTTGCCGTCTCCGAAGGGATCGGAGGGTATGGCATCGTGGGCGTCCGGTCCTCGGGCGAGGGGCCGGTCGTGATGATCCGGGC
>LKUF01000301.1 GCA_001412335.1 Methanolinea sp. SDB | reverse complement strand
GTAAATCTCTTTGGGATCCGATGATCGACCTCCACAACCCCTCCCCCGATCGGGGTTAAAGGGACGCCTCTTCGCATGAGGACTCCGTCAAGGGTGGAGCTGCACATCGTTATGATCGCGGTGAAACCTTCTGGTACGCGAAAATTATCAATCGTCTCCCCCGATTCCTCGATCCTGACAAGTCCGCTCACACAGACACCTGCCTTGAAGGCATCCTTGAAGGTGGAAATCACGTATTCAATGTCCCCGGATTTCACGAGGGACAGGTTGTAGATGATGTTGCCCTCTCCCTCCTTTGGGTCAAACGTCACCTGCATGGCATATTCTTCAATCCTGTGGTTCACAAACTTCAGGGGAAGGTTCATCACGTATAGTTCATTCATCGCAATAGAAAAATTGTTCTATGAGCCGAAGGAAATGTATGGTTGATGGATGATAAAACGCGGGATAAAGCGAAGATTTCCATGCGCGAGATCCTGGAGTCGGCAGGTTATGATGTTGAGGAGGTCGACCCGCCGCTTGACCTCTCTGCAGTCAGGGAGACCGACTGTCTTCTCGTGCTCTGTTCCAATGAACCCGGCGAGATACAGGAATTCGACCGGACAAGTTACAAACTGAAATCCGATGATCACGAGATGGTCTGCAAGAAACTCTTATTCACCATTGATGAGGGCGTAAGCCTCGAAAACTCCATTGTCTGGGGAGTCAAGGAATTCGTACGGTATGCCGGTGAAGCGGCCCTGGCACGGATAATGGAGCGGGAGCTCTCCCTCTCCTTTGCATCATCGGAAAACATTCACGTGCGCGGGGAGAAGGACATGGAGTCTATGGATTCGGGTTCGGGTGTGAACCTTTCGCACCTCACCATCAAGTTCAATAAACAAGCAGCGGAACAGATTGCAGCAATCCAGGGCACAGTACACTTACGATTTATCCCACACTGGTTTTATCATTTTCAAAGCTCCGGCGAACAGGTCTACAAGGACAAGCACATCCCATTCGATGCCGAGGGTTCGGGAGGGATAAACGCCATAAACGGCCTCCGCGTTGATGCCTGTGAGACCAGGAGCGTGGATGGTCCGGTTCCCGCAGATGCAGAGATCGTTCAGCCGCATATCTCGAGAGACGAGGCAACAGAGAGGATCTATGAGGAACTCATCACGCAGCTTACGCAGAGGGTGAGGATAAAGCAGGAGAAGGGCGATGCCATCTTCTACGAGGAGAAGGTCATGAAACCTGAAAGAAAAGACATCTCACTCGACATATACCAGGTCTATGTCCCGGTGTGGCAGGTTCGGGGCAGGAAGATAGTGGAAGTCAATGCGCACAGCGGTGAGATCCTCTCCACGCCCATGGATGAAGGCGTGGAAATACTCTGATTTTTTCCCATGATTGTTGTTCTTGGTGGAGGACCGGCAGGAAGAACGGCGGCGATACGCCTGGCCCAGGCTGGAAAGGATGTTACTCTCGTCGAAGCTGGAGGAATCGGAGGACAATGCCTCCATCACGGGTGCATGGT
>LKUF01000300.1 GCA_001412335.1 Methanolinea sp. SDB | reverse complement strand
GTTGCGGCGTTGAGCAAGTCCGGAAATCCGCTTCAGCTGCTGTACATGACGATTATGAAACTTATCGGTGGAGGGAGCAGTGGTGGCGGTAGCACCAGTAGTGTCAGCAGTCTGCCTGGTGAAAACCCGACTCCAGTTACCACGTTCGCACAGGGATACATTGTTGGCCCTGGGGATGGGAATGAACAGTTGCCCCCGATGCCGACGGTCACGAGAACGCAGCCGGCAGTGACCAATCCTTCCAGTACTCCCGCTGTGCCTTCCACCGAACCACCGCTTCCACCATCCCCGGGATTATCAATTCTGGTTATCCTGAAAACACTCACTGTTGTATTAGTTGTCGTGCTTGTCAGCATGATATTCTATTTCAGGTGGAGAAGAAGAGAAGGCGGGGATTGATCTTTTTCGGAGGGGAAGCCAATCTCTCTTTTCTTTTCAGGAAAAAAATGCGACACGGCATCCCTTGAGAGAAAGAAAGATATTAAAGGCCTCATCCGCCTCCTTGCTCATCGGGGTTTCACAGTCCAATGGAATGCAGCAGCCGCACTGGGGCGAATCGGCGGGGAAGATATCGGAATTCTCCATTCCCGTCTTTTTCACCCTGACACCCGGATCAGGCTCGGTCTCGTTGAGGCTCTCGGAGAGATCAGGGATACTCAAAGCGTGCCTTACCTTGCAAAGCTTCTCAGTCAGGACGAGAGCAACGAGGTGAAATTCGCCGCAGCTGTCGCTCTCGGGGAGATCCCATCCAGGGAGACGGTCCCGGCGCTTGTTGATGCATTGAAGGACCGGGATAAGTATGTTCGTTTCGGTGCTTTTCAATCGCTGCAAAAACATTCCTGGACCCCGTCAGATACCGTGATATGGGTATATTTTCTTGTAGCTGGGCAGAGATGGAGTGAAATTCTGTTTTTTCCTGACACTCCTATCGATCCCCTGCTCTTTGCATTAAAAGATCCAGATGAAGAGGTACGGGCGGCTGCAGTTGATCTTCTTGGGAAGCTGAGAGATCCCCCTTCCAAATCGACATGCGATCTTGCCCTGAAGGACCAGAGCACCAAAGTGCGATGGAGGGCCGTTTTAGCATTCCAGAATTGCAAAATACCTCTAATGCACCTTCCAAGGGCCCTGTCAAGGAGGAAACGGGTCAGGACGAATCCATACGTAGCCTCATTCCTGAACTTTCTGTTCCTGGGACTCGGGTATAACTATCTTGGGAAATGGTGGGGTTTCCTGCTCTTCCAGATTAATGTGACGATGATCCAGTTGATGTCGATCTTTCTTGGGGGCCTCACGCCGTACCTCATTTCATACGGTGTATCAGGCATTTCAGTGGTGCATACATGGAACATGATAAAGAAGATGCCGGATCTGTAAGATCAAAGCCCCCCATCTCATTCCGGGTTTGGGAAAAACCGGGCTGGAGGGCTATCTGATGCGGACATCCGCGTGGCTGAACTCCCGCATTCCGAATATCGGCGAATTGAAAGAGCGCCGGGACTTCAATGGACTGATTCTGGCACTGCGCCATACCGATCTCGAGATACAATGGAAGGCTGCGGATGCACTGGGGGAAATGGGCCAGGAAGCGGTGGATTTCCTCCTCGAAGCTCTTATTTCAGGAAACAAGGATATCAGGCTTGGTGCCGTTGAAGCGCTGGGAGAGATCAGGGATCCGACAACGGTCAATCCGATCATCGCTCTCCTCGAGGACAGAGACAATGAGATCCGGTGGGAAGCAGCCCTCGCACTGGGGGAGATCGGCGATACTTCCGCGATAGAGCCCCTGGAACAGACGCTTCGTGATTGTGACCGGTACGTCCGTTACGGTGCCGCCCTTGCTCTCTCGAAGCTGGGCTGGAGACCGTCAAACCCGAAAGAGGAAGCGTACCTGTTCGTTGGCAGACAGGACTGGGACTGTGCAGCCCGACTTGGGACAGACGCCATACCCGCCCTGTCCCTGGCTCTGAAGGATAAAGATCGTGATATACGGCTGGAGGCGGTGCGCACACTCGGCCAAATCGGTGATGAAGCAGCAATCCCGCCTCTCTATGCCGCCCTGCGTGATCCAGACGATCAGGTCCGCTGGGAGGCTGTTCACGCAGCCCCCGGATGCGGGATCGATCTCCGCTACATACCGAGAGGGTTGTCGAGAAGACCGAAGGTACGGAAAAATCCCCTCGTGTCTGCTTTTTTAAATTTTGTCCTGCCAGGGATGGGCTATCTCTACCTGGGCAGGTGGTGGGGTGTCGTTGTCTTCCAGATAGAATTTTATATTACTCTGTTACTGTGGAAGTTCCTTAAGGAAGATTGTTCCTTTGCGTGTTATATTCTCGTTCCTTCATGGCTGATCCTTGCGCTCCATGCCTGGTATATGGCAAAGAAGATGCCGGACCTCTGACACGTGACTCACTCCGCGGTTGAAAATAACAAAGGTAAGGCCTTTCTTTTTAAAAACGGCTGGAAGAGTTGGTGAAATGATCACTCCTCTCCAATAAATTCCTTCAGTTCGGCAAAGATGAACTTCTCGACCTCCTCTGCAACCTCCAGTGGTGCCCTGAAGGCCAGGATCTCGCGTTCATCGCCTTCCATATTGGCAAAGTAGAGTCTCTGCTTGCGTCCAACAAGCTCCACGTCGAATTTGTTGAGTACATCTGCGATAATCTTCCTCGGCACCCCGGGAGGGACGAGGACGTCATAGAGTTGCGTGTCGGCATTCTTCTGTGGATCTTCTTCTTCTGTCACCTGTATCAGCTCCCCACGTTACTTGCCTGCTTTTATCCGCCTGGCCATGATACACGGCCCGCCGCGGACACCGCCTATGGGGTTCTTCGGTTTGCCAAGCGAGTTCATGCATCTTCCCATGAGGGCAGCTCCCCTGGCAAGTCCGTCATCGACAAAGACCAGGCGGTCTACCGGATCCGGGAACAGACCTCTCTCCTGCACCCCCTGGAGTATATACTCGGGTTTCCTGCCGGAGATGGCTGCCCGCCCGGTGAAACCGATTGATGAATTCTCGAATGTCAGACCTTCCTGCGTGGTCACGTCGATCAGTCGGAGCGCCATCTCGGCACAGACCCTGTCGATCACCTCGTTGAGCAGGCCTACACTGTGGTTCTTGTATATCTCTGCACCGATCTCCTTCAATTTATCGAGATCACCGCCATTCTCCCCTGAGTCGCAGCCGATGAGAAACACCCCCGATTCCTTTGCGACATCGGCATAAACAGGGACCCTGCCGAAACGCCGTCGTTCCGGAGGTACGACCCGTATATCGATGTGCTCGTGGCATCTCCTGACATACTCCTTGACGTGGCTGCTCTGGCCTTTCAGGGAGAAATCACTGATGACGCTCCTGTCGCCAAAGACATCCAGTGCCGTACCGGTCTTGTCATCCACGAGACCGGTCCCCTTGATGATCGCATCAGGGATCGCTCCCGCGAGACCGCAGAAGTTCCCGACTGTCTTTGCGAACGGGTTTGGGTCATCACGGGCGACATCGCTTGTGATTCTCCCATCCAGGGTTGTCCCGAAATCGATGGAGATGCAGGGGTTTCGGAAGTCGACAGGTGTCCATTTTGCGCCTTCTTTTATCCCGGCCATGGCAAGCTCTCCCTCCATCTCGTTGGCAACCATCTCGACACCCGTACTCCCGACCGGAGGAATGACCCCTGCCACCGCCCCCACAAAGACGACCTTGTCTGCATAGCTGTGAGGCTGGAGTTTCATGGACTGGTTTGCCTTCGACATCGGTGGTGTCATCTTCTTTGGAGGCACACCAGCCAGGAGACAGCCGTTTGCGAGTGCAAGGACGAACTCCCCCACCTGGTCAGGAGAATCCATTGCCGCAACGACGCCGGTGCTCCTGACGACGAAATCCAGGTCCTTCTTGATATCCAGGTGGACGTCCTCGTGACACTGGATCAACGTATCACGGACCAGCTCTGTCACAGATTCCCGGGTGAGCTCTGTACCGTCCAGTGTCTCTCCAAAAATTGACTCTCCAGGTCTTGGTTTTCTTACATCCCTGCTCATCTTGACGGTTTTATTGATGACGTAGCTCATCCCGGTCTCGAGGTTCACGCCGGTGAGGATACACTTCGTCGTCGTATTTCCCATCTCCACCGATGCAACAATAAAATAGGGTTTTACCTTGAATTCAGGGATATATACACCGGGTCCGTGTGAAATCGAGGGAGGGGGCGGACTCTCGACAATGTGGGGACGGGCCTTAAAAAAGCGATCAAAAAAGCGTGCACACATATAATCGAATGTTCTGTTGTGGAACCATATATCTTTCGATTTATTCCACAAAATGGGGATTTGCGTTATTTTTTCCCTGTGAGAGGTATCAGGATTTGATGTTATGGATATTCACAATTCTGTGCTGTATTTTACAATATCACGGTGAAGCAGCTCCATCTGCTCCATGAATGGCGACTGGTTCGTAAGCAGGGGGGAGATATCCGGCTCGGTGTCCCAAACCCGTGGATCGAAGGGGAGGAAACGGATAGTGGTAAAGAGCGAGGGATCGATTATCTTTTTTACCTTCACCTGGTCGTTCTCGTTCCGGCATTTGTTGATGACCAGGTGGATCACCGGGATCTGCAGTTGTCCTGCAAGGCGGGCGGCATCGGCTGCAACCGAGAGCGAATTGTATGACGATTCGGCAACGATTATGGCCTGTCCGAAACCTCCGGCTATAGCCCTCCCAAAATGCTCCAGTCCTGCCTGGGTATCCAGAAAGATCATCTCGTCATCCCGTACCCGGATGTGCCTGATAACGCTCTCCAGCAGGGCGTTTTCAGGGCACAGGCAACCGCTGGATGCCTGTTCCACACCCCCCATCACCAGGAGGGAGAGTCCGGGTTCGAGCTCGATTCCGAACCGGTCGACAACGTCCGAGACATCGGGATTGAGGATGTATGCCTGTCCATATCCCTCGCCCGGGGAGATGCCGACCTTCTCTTTGATATACTCGAAACGCTTTGAAAGAGAGAGCAGATTGCCTGCCTCCTCCTGTGGATACCCGAGTGAAAACCCGAGATTCTGCTGGGGATCTTCGTCGACCGCGAGAACAGATCTCCCCATCTGATGGGAGAGCCGTGCAAGGATCGCGGTGAGCGTGGTCTTTCCCACCCCGCCTTTCCCGGTCACGATCACCTTC
>LKUF01000299.1 GCA_001412335.1 Methanolinea sp. SDB | reverse complement strand
ATGGTCACCCTGCTCGAAGCAATGCGGTATGGCGCAGTTCCGGAAGCACCGGGCAGGATCAGGGTGCGGGTGCCCTGTTACCGGGCCGATATTCTCCATGACTGGGATATCTTCGAGGATGTTGGAATTGCATTCGGGTACGGGAAGATCGAACCGCTCCTGCCCCCCACGTTCACCTCGGGCAGGGGGCACCCGTATGTGCGCATGATGAACATGGTCCGCGAGATCCTCTGCGGCATGGGATACCTGGAGGTGATGCCGTTCACCCTGACAAATGACCGCATCCTCTTCGGGATGATGAACAGGGATCATGATGAGAGGGCCATGCGGGTGATGCATCCCATTACAGAGGATCATACGCATGTCAGGTGCACCACCCTTCCACTCCTGATGGAGACCCTCCAGATGAATGTCCACCGCGAGCTCCCGCAGAGGCTGTTTGCGGTGGGAGACGTCGTCCTTGAAGATCACACCAGGCAGTCCGTCGCAGCCGTAAGCATGCATCCCGAGTCCGATTTCAGCGAAATCTATGCCCTGTCCGATGTCCTGAAAAGGGAATTAAACATCCCCTGCACGGTGACCGAATCCGTCGATCCGGCATTCATCTCCGGCCGCAGGGCCGATATAGTGGTGGGAGAAAGAGTTGTGGGGGTATTCGGGGAGATATATCCCGCCGTGCTGACTGCGTTCCAGCTCGAACAGCCGGTCGCCGGCCTTGAGCTTGACCTTACAGCCGTACGGGAATGCCTCTCTCCGCCAGGTACTCCTTGACCTGGCGGACCGTGAACTCCCCATAGTGGAAGACGCTTGCCGCAAGGCAGGCATCGGCCTTCCCGTTCACAAACCCTTCATAGAAGTGTTCCAGCGTTCCGACGCCGCCGCTGGCGATGACCGGGATGCCCACCGCATCTGAGATGGCAGCGGTGATCGGGATATCGAATCCTTTCTTGGTCCCGTCCGTCTCCATGCTGGTCAGGAGGATCTCGCCCGCGCCTCTCTCTTCAGCCTCCCGTGCCCAGGAGATCGCATCGATACCGGTGGGCTTGCTCCCCCCGTAGATCACCACCTCGTACCAGCACCTGGTGCCGTCAGGGAGGATTACCTGGGTCGCGTCAGGGTTTGGATCGTAATTTCTCCGCACATCTTCAGCGACCACGATACACTGTGTCCCGAACTTCTCTGCGCAGGTACTGATCAGCGCGGGATCAAGGACCGCACTCGTGTTGATGCTCACCTTGTCTGCACCAGCGCGGAGGATCTGCTGGATATCGTCGGCCGAGCGAATCCCGCCACCAACGGTCAGCGGCAGGAAGAGCTGATCTGCAGCGCGTTTGATAACGTCGATGATGGTACCGCGGTTCTCTTTTGAGGCGGTGATATCCAGGAAGACCACCTCGTCGGCACCCTGCTCGTTGTATCGTGATGCAAGCTCCACCGGGTCTCCCGCATCCCGTAATTCGATAAAATGCGTTCCCTTGACGACCCGCCCGTCCTTCAAGTCAAGACAGGGAATAATCCTTCGTGTCAGAACCATGGGGAATTATTCGCGGCTGATAGGTTTAGCATTTTTTCCCGGGCGATCCGAGTGGAGATTAAATAATTTCCTGTACCATGTATACGATACCAGATAAAGCCGGGGTCGTTTCCATGCCTCCGGCAGGAAAAGGTGTAGTTTCAGATGGATACGGGAGTGCAGAAGATAGAATGGGCCCGCCAGTACATGCCGGTCCTTGGAGTGATACGGGAGAGATT
>LKUF01000298.1 GCA_001412335.1 Methanolinea sp. SDB | reverse complement strand
CGTGTGAGTGAATCTGAAAAAAACAGCTTCCCGGTCTTCGAAATCCTAATGTATAGCTGCCGTAGATATACAATGCGGACCTGATGGACATGAACCCGACCTTCTTTCCAGCCACCTACTTTTCCGGTCTCCTGGTCGCAAGCGTCATCAGGTGGCACTATTCGCGGGATTACCGGGCTCTGGTCAAAAAGGAGGCAAAGAGGCCGAAGGCCGACACACCGCTCGTCTACCTGCCGGCTCTTGGGATGTTCGTGCTACCGGTTGTATACACATTCTCATCGCTGCTTTCCCCGCTGGATTACCGCCTTCCGGTTTGGGCGGGGTGTGCCGGTGTCATCGTCTATGCTTTCTCTCTCTGGCTCCTTTGGCGTTCGCACGTGGATCTTGGACCTTCTTTCTCGCCGGTAACCGGTACCCGGCCGGAACAGCGCCTGGTGACGGCTGGAGTGTACTCCCGGATTCGTCACCCTATGTATGCCGCCCATCTCCTGTGGGGTCTTGCCCAGCCGCTCCTGCTCTGGAACTGGATCGCAGGGTTCTCCATGGTTTTCACCGTGTTACCGCTCTACCTTGCCCGGGTGGGGCCCGAGGAGCAGATGATGATCGATCGGTTCGGCGATGAATACTGGGAGTACATGGAGAGGACAGGAAGGCTGTTTCCGGAGTTCTGGCAGTATGATGAACGTATCTTTTGACAAGATTTATTGCATTGTCTCCCTTTGAGAGAATCTAGTGGTTTTCGCCCGGGAGAAGGGAGATGAATAGATCCAGTTATGACGTAGAGAAACCTGAAAATTATGACGCACTCGTCCCGCTCGTAATCCCACGGTGGGAGGAATTCTATGAGACCGCTGCGAGCTACATTCCCCAAAACGCCCATCGGGTGCTTGAACTTGCGAGCGGTACGGGGATTCTCACGGAAAAGATCCGAGAACGGGTTCCCGGATGCGATATCACCTGCATCGACAGCAACTCCGGGATGATTGCGATTGCCAGGACAAAGCAGTCCCTGTGCGGCGTGAGATTCATCGAGGGCGATATCAGGCATGCATGGCCGGAAGGGCCATTTGATGCCGTCATCACGACTCAGTGCCTCCTCGCTTTTTCTGCCGTCGAACGGGCCCGGATCGTCGAAAAGGCCCATCAGAATCTTTCTGCTGGCGGGCTGTTTATAGATGGGGATGTCTTCCATCCTGGAAACCAGTGGGAATTTGACTATTATTGTGGCCGTTTCAGAGAATTCATGCGCACGAACGGACTCTCGCAGGAGATGGCGGAAAAGATGATCGGCCCACTCGATACGTTGATCGGTGATTATACGGTTGTTGATCTCCGTTCACTGCTGGCCAGGGCAGGTTTTTCCCACACGGCAATCCCGTATCAGAATGAATTGTATGGGATAGGCCTTGGTATCCGGTAAAGGAAGAGAAATACGTACGGGCCGCTTCCTGGAGTATCTCTATCAGGTTACCAGTCTTTCTGTACGGGAGAGCCCGATTGACCACAGGTACAATAACCATTATCAGGACCGATGTTCCTGATACTCATCTATGAAAGAGATCACCCTGGTATGTCTACTCATCCTGGCAGCCTTCATGGCGGCTGCGGGGTGCACGCAGGCACCGACTGAACCGCAGGCGACTCCTGAGCCGACGTCCATGGTGACGCCGTCTCCGACCGCTTTCTTCACGCCCGAAACGCCGGTAGGAATGGGTATCCCGGGTCCTACGCAGTCGCTTCCTCCGCAATATTCGCTTACATTCCAGGTTACCCCGAACGGGAACATGGTCAAGCCTCTGATGTATGTGGGGCTCATGGGCGGAAACGGCTTGAATTATGTATCTCTTGTAGAGGTCACGCTCACCAAACCTGACGGCAGTTCAGAGGCCCAGTCAATGAGACAGCCGTTTTCCATGGGCGAGAACCTGGAGTTTTCCTGCAGCACAGATAAGAACCGGATTGAGATCTGGGCTACTGCACCCGAAGTCGGGAGACTGAAGGTGTATGACGAGATCGTGCCGTTCAGGTCACTCAACCCCAGCTGACCGGGAACCCGGAAAGTGACACGTTTTAGTCACCCCTTTTTATGTGAGATGAAAGAAACGGGGTTGTCCCCCTGCAAATCGACTCACTCACTCACTCCAAATGCCAGGGCTTTCTGGTCTCGCCAGTTGCCCGGCATTGCACGTGGTGCGAGGGCGGACAGGCCCTCTTACCCTGTAACGTAACCGGTTCATCAGTCCTATCCCCGCAAGATAGCGAAGGGCCATTTTTTATCACCTGCATGCAGGCATTTAGCTCCCAGAACTGCAAAAAAGAGTGGAATCATCTGAAGCGACTGGAATTTTTCCCTGAAACCGCATCAGTGCTGACCCATCACATTGATACCGTCCCAGCCACATATACAAAAACAGTTGAGACATGCCTGCACGAATTCTTGTCGCCTATTCGACCCGCAAGGGATCGACGGCTGAAATTGCCCGGGCCATCGGGGATGAACTGCAATCAGCAGGGCATACCGTGGACGTGGCCGGAATGAAGGAGATCACCACTCTTGGCGAGTATGATGCCGTCATCATCGGTGCACCCGTGTACAAGGGAAAGGTGGTCGATGTGAAGAAGTTCGTTGACAAGCACCAGGATGCGCTCTCCACGCTCCGCCTTGCCGCATTTACCACAGGAATTGCACCCATATCGGATGATCCAAAGGCGGTGACCGATTGCCTTGATAGCCTGCATGCAGCGCTTGAACCGTTGCAGCCGCTCGCATCGACGATGTTTGCCGGCAAACTGGACCCCGGGAAACTCTCTTTCTTCGAGAAGAGGATATGGAAGATGGTTAAGGGACCCGAGGGGGACTTTCGGGACTGGGGTACGATCGCTGCCTGGGCACGGGAAGTCGCAGTGAAGATGGGGATCTGAAAAGATGGAATCGGGGGCGGGAGGAGCAAACCCGGCCCCCAATCAGGTAATCTGTGAAGGCGCCTTTTTTCGTGGTCGGCGAAACATACGCTCCCGATGCCTGGGTTATGAACACCTGACCCATAACCAATCCGGGGGTACCGGAAGATCTCGTTCTTTGATGTGCTTGTTGTTCTCTCGTCAGGTGATGCGTTCGGGAGCCGAGGCGGGGTGATACCGCTTCTCCGGGAGACGAGATCACTCACAGGCAGGAGGAACGACATCACCCGAAAATTCCCCAGGATTCCCCATTGTGATACAGGAAAAAAGGCTGCAATAGACTGGAAAAAGGCCTGGGACCTTCAATTTACCTCCTCGCGATTTCCTGTGGGCGGAATGAAATTACCTGTTCTTCAGAGGTATCCAG
>LKUF01000297.1 GCA_001412335.1 Methanolinea sp. SDB | reverse complement strand
GCCTCGGTGAGTGCGATCTTCTCTATCTCCACGTCCCCTTCTTTCTTCATCGCGTCGAGCACCCAGTCGAGGAGAGTCTCGGAATTCCCACCCCGTCGGGGGCTTCCTGCAAAGGCCAGGACCTTGATTGCCATGAGTGACGCTATCTGTCCCAAAGTATAAAAAGTGTTATTTTTATGAAAAACCGCAGAAAGAAAAAAGGAAAATATTTTCAGATCTGCTTGAAGCAGAGATACCAGTCCTTGCACTCGTAGCCTTCTGAAAGGCGCGTGTTCATCTCTTTCTGGTCTTTTGGAGCAGGAACCACGACCTTGTCGCCGGGCTGCCAGTTTGCAGGAGTTGCGACGCCATGCTTGTCGGAGGTCTGCAGGGCCTTGATGAGCCTGATGACCTCGGGGATGTACCGCCCGTTCGAGAGCGGGTAATAGATCATCGCCCGCATGATCCCCTTGTCATCGATAAAAAAGACCGTCCGGATGGTCGCAGTCGAGCTCTGGCCCGGATGAATCATGCCGTATTTCTTCGCCACGTTCATGTCGAGATCGGCAATGATGGGAAACGGGATCTCGACTCCCATCTTCTCCTTGACGTTCCTGACCCAGGCGAGGTGTGAATGAACAGAATCGATGGAGAGGCCCATCAACTGTACATTCATCCTGGCAAGTTCGTCGGCGACCTGGGAGAAGGCAATGAATTCGGTCGTGCAGACCGGTGTGAAATCGGCAGGATGCGAGAATATCACAACCCACTTTCCCTCGAAGTCAGAGAGCTTCACCATGCCCTGGGTTGTCAATGCCTGGAAATCCGGGGCAGGTTCGCCAATTATTGGCATTGCATTGAATTCTCCACACATACACAATCAGTCCTTGATTATTTCATCAAGCTGTGCCTTGCCGTATACATAGGCGGGCATGCCGGCAAGCAGGAATGCTACTCTCAGCGCTTCCTCTACTTCCTTCTTCGAAACCCCCAGATTTGCCGCTCCTGCCAGCTGTGCCCTGGTGGCATGCTGGTCACGGAGGGACGCAGCGATTGCAATAGCAATCAGTTTCTTTGTCTTCTTCGAAAGTGCACCGTCATCCCAGATGTGCCCTTCCATCTTCATCACCATCTCGTACATCTGGGGGTCTTTTTCGGCCAGTTCCTTGAAGAATTTGGGAACCTTCCCAATCAATCCTTCGAGTTCCTTAAGATCCTTTGTCATAGAATTCACTCCTTTTTTAGATCCATGGGCTGTCCACAGCAGATCAGCTCACCGCCGCCGGCAACCTTGACCACAACGACGTTACCGCAGATCTGACATTCGTAGACTTCTCCTTCCTTTGAAACATTTACCATACGTACCACCTCATGCAGGGCTTATTTGCCCTTCTTCTGACAGTGGAAAAAGTTGTGGAAACTTTTTCATATCAGAATGTTCTGATTCGCCACAACCCAATGATTTGAGAAAAATTTTGGAAGTTACTGGTTGCTCTTTCCGCGTTTTGGCGGATGAAGCGCATCTTCCGGAGTTTTTACATCCGGCCGGATATGTGTCATCGGGAAACACTGGTATTCTTCACATGCACAGTGTGGACATTTTCGGAGATCCTGCTCGACTGCGTCGAGTTCGAATTCACGTCCGCAATCGAGACAGACATACTTCCCAGGACCGACTTTCTCTCCAGCTTTTACTTTTTCAGCCAGTTCTATCACCAAATTGTAACCTTGTCGCACAGATTATTTATCACTTTTGTTCGTTCCACCAAAATCCTGTGTATGCGTCTAAAAAAGTCAAAATCCTGTTATATCGGGGTTCACGACGAATGATTAAATACAAATCTATTTTGGGAATTGCATGTATTATTCAATCATGGGGAAACTGGTAATTGGCCTCCTTGGAAGTCCGCTGACCGGAGGGAATACGGCAAAACTTCTTGATAAAGCCCTTGAAGGTGCAAAGGATGCAGGTTGCAGGGTTGAAAAGATAGAGGTTATCAAGTTGAATATCCAGGCATGCAGGGAGATCTTCTACTGCCGTGAGCATGAAGAATGTGCAATAAAGGACGATATGGCAGGGATGTATGAGAAGTTTCGCGATCTCGACAGCCTGATCGTTGCGACACCGGTGATGACAATGGGAATTCCCGGTCTTTTAAAATCATTCATCGACCGTTTCCAGGTCTTTTTCATGGCCAAGTACATGAGGAAGGATCCGATGGTTTCAAAAGAGAAGAAATCGCACCGGAAAGGCCTCTATCTGGGCATATCTGGGATGAATGTCCCGTATGTATTTGATGGTGCGAAACTCACGATGAAGGCATTCTTCGAGATCATCGATGTCTCGTACTGGGATGAGCTGCTCATCAATGACATGGATACCATCCAGGATCTCACCAAGAAGCCGGAACTCCTCGATGAGGCCTACGATAAAGGATACAAACTTGGAAAGATGCTGGAGGTGGAGGAGAACAATTCCTAAAGGAGTCCCCGCTCCTTCATGCTCACAAAACCCGCCCTTGCCACGATGAGGTGATCAAGCAGACGTATCCCGAGGAGGTTTCCTGCATCCGCGAGCTGCCTGGTGACGGCGATGTCCTGGCTGCTTGGATCAAGAGTATTTGACGGGTGGTTGTGGACACAGATGATCGATGCCGCCCGATCAGAGATAGCATCCGCAAAGACCTCCCGGGGGTGAACGAGGCTGTGATTGAGAAGCCCGACTGTGATGGTCCTGTTGGCGATGACTTCATTTGCACCATTCAGCGTTATACAGACGAAATGCTCCTGCTTCTGGTTTGTGAGATCTGCAACAAGCGGGAGGATGTCTTCAGGACAGGAGACTTTTACTGCATCGTTTGTCCTGTAGTATCTCCGCCCGAGTTCGAAGCATGCGAGGATCTGTGAAGCCTTGCTATCTCCAATCCCATGAATGTCCATCAGGCCCTCGTATGTCAGGCTTCCTGGGTCATCAGAGAGCTGCCTGGCAATGTCCCTGGCCACTGCAAATACGTCCCTGTCTCGTGAACCAGAACCGATTATCGCCGCGATGAGTTCTATATCAGAAAGCGACTCCGCACCGCGGGAGACGATCCTCTCTCTCGGACGATCGCACTTGGAAATATCGTGGATTCTCTTCATGGATGGCAAGGGAAAGACCCATTCTTTTGTAAAATGGAGTTGGATGCAACGCTCAAAAAAGGTTGCTTTTTGTTGCTTCAAAGCAAACCCCGGGTTCTTGATAGGATACCTTTTTTACGAATCTTGCCACAGCTAAAACCATGGCTACACAAGAAAATGCAATGGAAGCGTTTGCAGGCGAGTCACAGGCGAACCGGAAATATGCGGTCTTTGCCGAGAAGGCGGAGTCGGAGGGATACACCAATATCGGTCGTCTCTTCAAGGCAGCATCCGAGGCAGAGGCTATACACGCAAAAAAACTCATGAAGGCGACGGGAATGATCGGTTCAACGATGGAAAACCTCGAGAAGGCTGTTGCCGGGGAGACCTACGAATCTACCGAGATGTATCCCGAATTCGTGAAGGAGGCCGAGGCAGAGAAGAAGAGTGACGTACTGCTTGCATTCAATTATGCCCTGGAGGCAGAGAAAGTCCACGCAGACTACTACAGCGAGGCATTAAAATCCCTGAA
>LKUF01000296.1 GCA_001412335.1 Methanolinea sp. SDB | reverse complement strand
GTATAGAATATCCAGGGGAAACCTTTGTGAAGTTTCATCGACAAACGTGAAGGTGATGTTTCTCCCGGAAGAAGGCTCGGTCGTATACCGCTATATCGCCATCATCGCGTTCCTGTTCATCGCCGTCATCGGGATGAAGATGACCGCGTACATGATCAACATCCTCGTGATATCGCTCATACTCACGATGCTTGCCCTTCCCACCCTGGTGCGTCTCAAAAAGAGGGGCATCCCCGATATCGTATCAGTCTCCCTCATCACCGGGCTTGCACTCGTCTTCATCCTCGTACTCGCAGCCCTGACCATATTCTCGTTCAGCACACTCGTGGCCGATCTTCCCTTCTACCAGGCGGAACTGAACCAGAGGATAGCGGAGATCACCGGTATACTCTCCAGGTACGGTCTCTCCGGAGACCTGGTCTCCGCCTCGTCCATCAATCTCCAGACCGTGACACAGGTGGCCCTCAACTCGCTGATGGGAATAGGTGACATGCTGCTCTATATCTTCTTCATCGCGGTGACCACGTTCTTCATGCTCCTCGAGGCTCCGCAGATCATAGAGCGGGGAAAGACGCTGCTGGGCAGCAGGAAGGAGAAGTTCGTCCACGTCTCCCGGATGAGCCGGTACATGATCGAGTTCGTCATCGTGCGGACACAGGCGAACCTGGTCCACGGCGCCCTCTTCGGCGGCATACTGTGGATCATGGGCGTGCATGCGGCCCTGCTGTGGGGTATCCTGACCTTTATTCTCGCGTATATCCCCTACATCGGCCTGATACTTGCCGCGTTGCCAGCCATCTTCTTTGCCTGGCTCCAGTTCGGGCTGTGGGGTGCAGCTGCAGTGATCGCACTGGTGTGCATCCTCAACCTTATCGTCGAAAACCCGGTATTCTCGTATTTTGCCTCCCGGAAGTTCGAGATCCCGGCGCTTCTGGTGATCATATCCGTCATATTCTGGGGATGGGTCCTCGGTATCGCCGGCATGGTATTTGCCGTCCCGATCACCCTGATCGTGCTCATTGCAATCCAGTGCGTCGACGACCTCGCCTGGATCAACACGCTCCTTGGCGTGGATACGATATTCGGGGTAGAGACCGAAGAGTGACCACCATCCGGGAGATCCGGTCCATGTGGATACGATATTCGGGGTAGAGACAAAAGAGTGACTCTTCAGATCTCGTTGATGATGATCAACCGCCACTCCTGTCCATGTGCGCCGA
>LKUF01000295.1 GCA_001412335.1 Methanolinea sp. SDB | reverse complement strand
GGGCAGCAGCAGCGGCTCTGCATCGCCCGGACGCTCGCGGTGGAGCCCGAGGTGATCCTGATGGACGAGCCGTGCTCGGCGCTCGACCCCATCGCGACTGCAAAGATCGAGAGCCTGATCGACGAACTGAAGAGGGACTACTGCGTCATCATCGTGACCCACAACATGCAGCAGGCATCGCGGGTATCCGACTATACCGGCTTCATGTACCTCGGGGAGATGATCGAGTTTGGAGAGACTGGCCGGATATTCGAGAGCCCTGACCAGGAACTGACCGAGAACTACTTAACCGGGAGATTCGGATAGGAGGAGGAGGAGAGATGACAGATAAATTCCACCACGAACTGGTCGTGGTAAAGGACGAGGTGCTCGCGATGGCGTACATGGCCGAGGGGATGCTCCGTGATTCGATTGCAGCCCTCCGAACCGGTGACCGTGCCCTTGCCGCGAGCGTGAAGGAGAGAAAATCTGCCCTTACCGAGAGAAACGACACGCTTGAGGAGGAGCTGTACCACCTCATCGCACTGTATCATCCTGTCGCCCGTGATATGCGCATGATTGCCTGTTCACTGAAGGTGATCGTGTCGTCCGAACGTATCGGCCGTTACGGCAAGGATATCGCAAGTGTCGTGCTCGAGACGGAAGACAACAACCGGCTGCCCGATATCGTCTCCGCCCTCTCCATTCCGCACATGGCCGATCTCGTCCTCTCGATGATCAATGATGCACTGAAGGGGTATGACGAGGAGGATATATCCTACATCATCCGCCACTCGGAGCGGGACGATACCATCGACCTTCTCCGACACACCATCTTCCGCGAGGGTCTCTCCTACATGATGGAGGACCCGCGGACGATCTCCCGGTGCACCAATCTCCTGATGGTCGCCCGGTATCTCGAGCGGTGCGCAGACCACTCATGCAAGATCGCCGAGAAGGTGATCTACATGGTCACCGGCGAGCGGATCGAGATACGGTAGTGCAGTGGGCCGGATCAGTGCGATCCAGGGGGATGGGGCGGATTAAATATATACTATTATATTTTTCTCTATACATACCACTGTATTATATAGAGGTAGTCCCAGGGAGTTCGCGGGCGGACCACCTTTTCCTGCTGTAATTGAAATGCAATTTGCGCATATTTCGCTCGCGCCCAACAAGATATTCCTTCATTTCCCGATCAAGGTAGTCATCTTCCGATTCATGTCCAATGAACATTCCCGCACCATCCGCCTCTGACATGTGATACCGGGTCTGCTCAACCATGTCCTGGAAGAAAAAATCGACGATTTTCACACAGACCCCTCCCGTACCCCCTACCGTCCGGAGCGCTTGCCCCCCCTGCATGCCGGATGGATCGCCCTTAAAACGGTCATTCAGCGCCTCTCCTGCCACCGGGTCGCAAAGGTTTAAACACTCGGGCTGCGGACAGTAGCTCTATAGCAAAAGATGACGGCCGCACAGGTGCGGCTCGTGGTTCTTCATGAACAGAGGAAAGCCAATTACCTGCGAAGTTCCCGGTGCACGGCTGCCGGGATCTGTTTTTCGGTATGTATATACCTGCGTCCCATCCTCCCCGGATCCGTCTTGCGGTCCATGGGTTCGACCGGCACGGTGCGAGATGATCTGCTGATGAACAATAGACCGATGCAGCCGGTTCGCCCGCGAAGAGGAGGGGGGGGTCTCCTATGAGTGCCGTGCTCTCACGCGAGAGCATCCACCTCGTGGAGCGTGACGACACCGTGCACGTGGTTGCCGAGGAATATTTCTACAAGACCGAGTCCTATTACACGATCCTCTCCCACGAGATCCATGGTATCCCTGTCGCCCCTGGAAGCAGTGCGGTCCTTGACGCATATATCGTCCCACTCTGTCTCGAGCGTGCGGGATCGGCTGGGATCCCGGTCACCGACTGCACGATCTCGCATTCCTGTGCCCAGTACCCGGCGGTGCTGTACGGCCTGAACTATTTCGCGTCCTCGTCCGAGTACACCGTCGTCAGGGACTCTGCCCGGGGGAAGGAGACCGTCCGGCATATCACAAACAACGGGAAATACCCGCTCTGCTACCAGCGGCTCGCAGAGGGGGAGTATATCGAGGGGCATGTCGCAATCTTTGGGAAGTCCTGCCCGGAAGACGACGATATATGCGGATATGCCCGCTCGCTGTACGAGGTCTTCGGCATTCCGCTGGTAACGATGGTCTTTGTCAGGGGGGAGGATGGAGCACGGCTCTCCTCTCTTGCCCCCACCCGGTACTCCTCTCTGTCAAACGCAGAAAAAACGCTTCTCCGTGCTTATATCACCCACCAGGAGTTCTTATGAGCAGGCTCGGGATATTCGTGGACAGAAAAACCCTCTCCTCCGCCGAGCAGCTCAATGCGCTCATCAGGTGCAGGGACGCGGCCGAGTCCATGGACCACTCGGTAGAATTCATCTTTCCGGGGGATATCAAAAAGATCCCGCAGATGGACGCGCTCTTCATCCGTGCACGGACCGATCCGATGAACGTGACCTACGTGGCCTCGCGGACGGCCAGTTCGAGCGGCATCCCGGTAATAGACGATCCCTCGTCGATCCAGATCTGCTCGGACAAGATCAACATGTACTGCCATTTGAAAAAGCACGGGGTGGCCATACCCCCGACCGAGTTCCTCTCAAAAAAGGAGGTGTCACCGTCAGCCATCCGGGACCTCTTCGAGCGGATGGGATCACCGCTTGTCCTGAAGGAGCCTTCGACCTCGTTCTCCCTGCGGGTCGAGAAGGTACGCGATGCGTCCGAGTTCCAGAGGGTCGCCCGCCGTTTCATCAGGATGTCTGACTGGATCGTGGTCCAGGGCTTCGTGGAGAGCAGGTACGACTGGCGTATCGGGGTCCTGGGCGGCGAGATGATCTATGCCTGCATGTACACCATCCCGTCCGATACCTTCAAAATACAGGACTCGGTCAACGGCCACGTCGTCTACTGCGGCGTGGAGAGCATCCCCCCCGGAGATGTTCCGGGCGAGGTGATACGGCTCGGGATCGATGCGGCGAATGCCATCGGAGACGGCCTCTACGGTGTCGATATAAAGAACAGCAACGGCGACGCCTGTGTCATCGAGGTGAACGACAACCCCTCCCTCGAGGGAGGGGAAGACAGTCTCTATCCGCAGGTATACGAAAAGATCATCTCGTACCTGCTGGAGCGGTGATCTGCGTGAAGAGATCCTGGACCTGCCTTGCCGAAGAGGTCTGCAGATCATGCGGGGGCGAGTGCTGCCGCGATGCCCACCCGCCCATCAGCCCACAGAGACGGTCGATCCTCCTCTCTATCGGGTGCCCTGATACTGTTTTTGAAGATGCCGGGTACACCCGGCTGAAGTGCCGGCCCGGCGGCATGTGCGTGATGTGCAGGGACGGCCGGTGCGCAATCCATGACCACAAGCCGGAGACCTGCGTCTCGGGCCCGTTCACTTTCGATCGAAAGGACGGCATGATAGCGATATACGTAAAGAAGGAAGAGATCTGCCCGCTGGTGCGGTACCTGAAGGAGGACCCGGGGCTGTACAGGGAACAGATGCGTGTCGCGGTCGACCATATCAGGCGGCTCTTCTCCGATCTGCCACCCGGTGAGATGGAGATCGTCCTCTCGATCCCTGAACCCGCGACCGATCTCGTCACGGTGCTCCCCCTTGAGGGTGGCGCTCCATGATGACGGGGACCGAGCACGAGTATTCCATAAACTCTCCCGGGTTTGTGCCCCTGCCCGAGTCGGACCTGATACTCGGGGAACTGGCGGGGAGGACGGTATCTGAAGTCCCGTTCGGGAGCGTCACCCTCTCAAAGGAGCTCCAGAAGACCGTGATAGAGTTCATCCCCCGGTCCCCCTCGCGGTCGCTCGAAACGCTGGAACGCGGAGTATATTCAGGCATACGGGAGTTCTACCGGTGCTTCGGGGACCGGTACCGCCTCCTCGGGCTCGGGATGCACCCGACCCTCCGGCTCGACCAGACCGCGGTCTGGGACCATGACGAGGGCGAGTATTACGAGATATACGACCGGCTCTTCTCCCTTCACCAGCACGGCTGGTTAAACATCCAGGCGCTGCAGGCAAACATCGAATACCGGTCAGAACATGAGATGGTCGAGCTCTTCAACCGCGCCCGCACACTCATCCCCTACCTGGTCGCGATATGCGCCTCCTCCCCGTTCGTGGAAGGAGCTGTGGGTGATGCGAAAGACTGCCGCCTCCTCTACTACCGGAGAAACCAGGAGAAGCTCCCCCTCATCTGCAACGGCATCGTACCGGAGCGGCTCAAAACAGCCGCCGATTACCGGCGATACCAGGAGGAGACCTACCGGGAACTCCGCTCCCTCGGCGGCGATTGCCTCTGCGAGGAGTGGGTGGCGTCTTCAGGGGTGATCATACGCTTCTCGCGGCCCTGTATCGAGATAAAGGCACTCGACGAGCAGGAATGCGTCCGCTCGGATATCGCCGTCTGTGCCTTCGTCCGGGCACTCCTGCGAAACCCCCCTGCATGGCTCGAGGACGACCGTGACGGGCTCGTCAGCCTGACAGA
>LKUF01000294.1 GCA_001412335.1 Methanolinea sp. SDB | reverse complement strand
TCTCTCCGATGGAGAACGGCCACTCTTCATTGTCCTGGATATAGACCGACTCACGCGAAATCCCGGTTCCGTCAAGCGTGAACTCGAGGTTGTCCCGGACAAGGGGTTCGCCTCCGACGTGGAAGACCCGTACAGAGGAGGGTCCGGCCTCTGCCGTGAGGTTTACAACGGGTTCATCCCTGTCACCCAGGATGAAGGGCACGGTGTATGCGATAGCGGCGACGGCGAGGACTGCCAGGATAACGGTTGCGAGGGTCTTGGTGTCGGCCAGGAGGGGGGACATACCTTTATAAAATACTATTTAACAGCAGTACCAGTTAAATCTCTTGCGCCAGGAGAATGGAATTTTATCACGGTCAGGAAAAATGATTGGTTGTTTTCCCGGTACAGGGGAACATTTTTCAGAATGGATAGTCATCGGGACTGCTGAAGAACTCCTCGAAATTCCTGAATGTCACATCTGTGCCGCCGCTCGTGACGAAGAAACCGTCTCTTGTGAGGACGACTCCTTCAAAGGAATCTCCGCTAAAGGTTACTCTTCCGTTGGGGGCAAACAAAACTCCGGATACATGAATCCATCCCAGGTTGGTCAATGTAATATCTCCGTTTCGTGCAATGATAACCACATTCACCGCTGTGGAGGTGGAGGATGTTGGCGAGTAACTGTCAGCAAATATCTTCAGGTTGCTCGCCAACGATCCCCCCGAAACGTATCCTCTTGCAGTATACCAGTCATTTGGTCTTAACGGTGGGAGTCCCTCATCGGGCATGTCAAATCCGGGTACCGATACCTGGTGAATGCATTTTGAGAGAATATTTTGCGGATAACCTTGCGGATAGTAGATTTCTCCGGTATAGTAAATCCGGGCATTACTATCAAGCGTAGGTGTATTGCCGAGAGTAAGATCCCCGTCAACATACACAGTATCGTGTATCCTGGCGTCTTTCAAATCAAAGTTGCCAGCGACATACACGTCGCCATAAATATTTCTGCTGCCGCCCCACAGGTTCATGTTCCCGTTCACATAGATGGATCCCGGGTTACTGGAAGATCCGAGACCGGCACTACCTCCGTCCAGGTTCACGCTTCCATCGAAATAAATTGTTGTCACAGCAATTGAAGCTCCTCCATTGATATCTGATGTGTCCAGCCCTCCATTGATGATTATTGTAGCCCCGGGACCGTTAATGGTGCTTCCACCAAATTCTAAATTGTTGCCATAGATAAAGACATTTTCATCTATTATGACGTCTGCATTCGATGTGGCTGTCACCGTGATATATCCGGATTTTATCTTGGTTGCACTCCCTCCAGCATTGGTCACCGTCAATTTTACGGTGTAGGTTCCAGATGAGGCGTAAGTATGCTCGGGATTCTGGCTTGTATAATCTGTTACTCCATCATTGTTCACATCCCAAGCCCACTGTGTCGGATTTCCGGTTGAAAGGTCGGTAAACTGGACAGTAAGCGGAGCCACACCAGAGGTAGGATCTGCCTCAAAATCTGCCTGTGGAAGTTCAATATTACCGAAGTTCACGTTGGTTTCGAAGCATTTTTCAGGCTGTCCCGGAGATCCAGGCGGTTCAAGTTGGACAATCAGGTAGCCCTGTGATGGTGATGTTGGTTTCCAACCGGTTTGCTGCACTTCCTCAATCTTAAATTTCGTTGAAGGTTGATATGTTAAACCAGTAAAGGTGTAATATCCATCCGGGTTCGTCGTTACTAATCCTTTCTCTTCCAAATTATTGCAGTTACCTGTCTGGCATTCATACGCTTTAACGGTCCACCCAGAAAGCCCGGGCTCGCCCGTATCCCACACTCCGTCCCCATCGAGATCATTCCATTTATAGCCAGAGATAGTGCCGCAATCTGGTATTGGCGTCGGTGTCGGGGAGGTTGTAGTTGTCGTCGTAACACTAGTGGTGACCGTCGTTGTGACCGTGGTCGTTGTAGTCGTCGCGGTCCCTGTCGGGCTCGTTGTAACAGTTCCTGTCGGACCAATCGGTGAACCCTCCACAAACGTCGAAGTCAGGAGCAGCGACTGCGAAGAGCCGCCGGAGTAGACGAGCGTGACACTTTGCGGGGTCTGATCGTCCCTGATCCGGAGTGTCTTTCCAACAGACCATTCGCCCGACAACCAGGACGATTCTTCGACAGTGCCGTCCTCTCTTAAAAGTTCTATGTCTCCAGCAGGCACCGGGTCAGCTCTTCCATCGATGCGGATGAGGGTCTCGAGCGACATTAATGGATCGCCGCCGTCGTGGAGGAGGAAGATGTGGGTTGTATTATTCCCCGCTATCGCATTGACCTGAGGGATCTCCTGTGGCGGGGGCTGGGAGAGGAAGAGGACTGCAACGATCATTGCTCCAAGGATCACCAGCGATACCAGGAGGATCGCCCCGATTACCTCCGACACTCCTTTCTCGTTTAGCATGCACCTCTTCCTCCCACCGGATTCCTTTACTTCTTCTTGCGGTTTGAATATTATAAGCGTTGAGATGGAGGGCTACTGCATTCACGGGAAATTTTTCTGGAAGAGCTGGACACCTTCTGGCACACGGTCGCCCTGGTAGATCAGCTGCACGCTCTGAATTTCCCCGCTGGATGAATAATACAGCTCTGTTCCGGTCGCAAACGGAATATTTGACGGCAAAGGCTGGAAATCGTCCGTCCTGTCAACAGAATTCACAAGTATCCGGTATTCTCCCACGGGGAGGTTGTCTCCGCCGGCATGGATGATGGTGAGATTGGTGCTGGAGGGAGAACGATATGCGGTGACATCGACTGCAGGGATGTCCGGAGGCGCCGGCTGTGAAAGTATCGCCACCGCGATGATACCGAGTGCGATGGTGACGATTGAGACCATTATCAGGCTTCCAACGACATCGGATACGGCTGAGCAGTGCTTCATGGGACACATCAGGCGGCCACGGACTGGAGCGATGCCGACATATTCACCCGGGTGTAGTCGAGGAGGATATCATAGTCATCAGGACCATTAATTGGGTTACCTGTGATCCGGAATGATACTATGTTACCCGAACGAGTCGGGGCTACACTCCAGTCTTCAGGAACGCCGTTTCTTTCTCCAAGCGTTCGCACCTGTCTGAATGCCCCCTCCCATGCCAGCGCCGACTGCGGGGAATCAGCAATCACGGTAATATTGACATTCTTCGCGTTCGGGATTCCCGTGGCAAGCTCTGTTCCCGGTTCTATCCGTCCATTCGTTATATCGGAAACAAATGACGTGACTTCAACCGAACCGGTTCCGCCCAGGGACCGCGATTGAATCGGATCAGTAATCACGACATCGATAATTCGGACAATAAGGGTATCCGATGGATCATCCTTATCGAACGTGATGGACGGCATGGTCTTCACCACGGATCCGTCATCCGGCTGCTCGAGGAAGACTGCACCGTCCTGGTAGTAGTAGTTCTGCTGGATCCAGTAGTAGTTGTTTGAGCGGTATTCGAGGGATCCCATGAGGAGTGGATCTGTTTCAATATTTTGGATCAAATAGCGAGGGAATACACAATCAATACCATATTCAGTTTTGGTGAGCTCGAAGGGATATGACAGGTTCTCTCCGGAAAGACCGTATGCTTCGTCGAAAAGGTCAACTGTGTAATCTCCATTCGAGATATCACGTTTTATTACCCAGTTTGAGAGTGTTTCGTCTCCATTTTTTATCACGGTAATCGTTAGGTCATATTGTAACTCGAGCCACTTAACAAGCGTTTCTGTAATCCAATTTTCAATATCCTTCGCATTAACTTGTCCTTGTCCTTGTCCTTGTGGTTCTGGAGTCACAGTTGGAAGTCTTGTGATAGTCGTAGATGGCTGCGGTCTCACCGTTCTTGTCACATTCAGCCATACTTTCCAATCCTCTTCTGATGACTCCAGTAATACGCCATCTGCACTGTCGACATTATCTATACTTAATTTTACATAGAGGTGCCGGGGTTCTTCAATTACGGATGAAGAAAAATCATCCGTTTCATCGGTTCCTAACTCCTCCACAAGCGCATCAACTTCATACCCAATCGTATCCCCCCTCCCGTTCACCACCATCGTCCCGCTGGAGCCGTACGGCTGGAAGAGGGGAAGATTCAGGAATGAGCCCTGTGTCGTTCCCCCGAGCGTCCCGAGGTCAAATGTCCGGCTGATGGTCACGTCCTCGCGGTTGTTGATCCAGAGGCTGTCGATTCCGATCTTGTAGCCGGTGAACTCACCGCTGATGTATTCCATGTGCCTGATCTCGGCCTCCCGCCCCTGTGCCGGAACGACGTAGACGATGTAGAGCGAAGCGGCGGCAGTGATGATAGCAAGGATTAAAATAAACCCGATAACCTCGGATAGTGCCGTCTCCTGCCACTCTGATGCCATGATAGATAGTCCAGTATTTGGCAATTCATCATATAAAAGTATCAACCTGGGCCATGATGCACGGATTACTTGTTCCGTGGCCAGAGGGGGTTTCCCTGTCAATCAGACGTATTCCCTGACGAATAACAGGCATTGATTCTCACCTGGAAATGTTCGCCAACAAGATAGCGGGCCGTCCCGGTGGTCGTTTCCGGGAGAACACCGGGAGGATTAATCGCCTGATGAATAACCGGCATTGATCGATCAGCAGGAGTTATCCTCCAGCAAGTAGTTGGGTCTTCTCAGAGAGAAAGGTACAACAGGGAGGGTTTATTCGGACCGGTCCTCTATCCCTTTCACCAGGCGCCGTATCCGCATTCCCGGTGACTCGTACCTGATAAAGTGGGAGAGAAACGCAGCGAAACCCTCGCTCCAGCACTCATCGTCGCGGTGCATGTCCCAGTAGTCCACCTCCATGGTCCGCTTGACGTGCCTGCCAAGGCCCACGTCGAGCACCTGGTGGGACCTGAGGAGATCCTCGGCACGGGTATACGGCCGTTGGATCTCAACGATATACTTGCCGTCCTCGATGTAGGGCCCGGCGAAGAGTTCCAGGTGCCGGGAATCCTCGTACTTGGAGATGAACTTCTCTGCATTGGC
>LKUF01000293.1 GCA_001412335.1 Methanolinea sp. SDB | reverse complement strand
TTTTTTTCAAGCACGACAACCCTCAGGTTCCTGCCGGCAGCTCCTTTGACCTGCAATGCGCAGAAGAGGCCGGCCGGGCCTGCACCGATGATTAGTATATCGCATTCACCTGAATTGGTCGTCACGCACAAGATCCCCCATGGATCGGTCATTGTATATCCAAATACCGGAACTCCACTCGCCCCCGGGGGAAACCCCACGTCGTCTTCCAGGTATCATTTACGCCAGATACCGGAACATCCCTGGCGGCACGGTGATCTCGAACCGGGCACCGGTCCCATGGACCCCGGTCTCATGGATCCCGATGCCGGTAATAGCAAGGATCTCCCTCGTGAGGAAGAGTCCATATCCCGTGTGGTTCCCATGCCCTTTCTCGAATACCTTCTCCTTCAAACCAGGGGCGATCCCTACACCATCGTCCTCGATGGTGATGACCAGTCCGCCGGAAGCAGGTACACAGTCGACAGCAATCCTGGTGACACGTCCTCCGTGCCGGATCGCATTCTCGAAGAGATTGAAAAAGACACGATCGAGCATCGGGTCGGCAAAGATCTCGACATCCCTGCAGGCACTGGAATAGTGCACTTTGCTGAAATGGATCTTCTCGATGATATCGTCAAGCCTGAACCATTCAGGGCGGTGAATCCCAAGATCCTGGTATCTCCTGGTGAACTCGATCTGGTGGCAGATCTTCTCTGCAGCAACCTTGATCTTTGTGGTCAGATCAGCAAGATCAGTATCGGATTCCTTCATGCCAGCAATATCGACCAGGCCCTTGATGATCGTCAGCTGGTTCGCAACATCATGCCTTGTGATGCTGGAGAGCAGGTTGAGTTTTTTATTCGCCGCCCGGAGTTCCACCTCGGCCCGCCTCATCTTCAGCACCTGCCAGAGCCCCTGCATGAGAAGGGTCAGCGCATTGACCTCCTGGTCGGTGTAATCAGTTGACCTGTTCGCGACACCGGCAACAATCACGATATGCCCGCCATCCATGATCGGGACATTCATGTGGCAGGCGATGTGGGGATGTCCCGGGGGATAGCCCTTCTTTGCAGGATTCGGGGCCTGGTAATCGTTCGTGACAACCGGGCGGCGCTGGCGGACCGCCTCGCCCCAGAGACCGGTCTTTTCCACCGGGTAGAAGATCGGCTTCTCCCGCATTGAGCACTCCTTCATGGAAGTCTTCGACCACGCGTACATCGCGAGCTCTGTCTCGCCATCATTCAGAAATGCGAGGTAACCGAGCGGGCTGCCGGTGATTGCTCCCGCTCCCTCGACAGCGTAGGAGAGAAGCTCGTTCTCCGGGCCCTGCAGCTTTTCGTAGAAACCAAGCATATACTGGAGACGGACTTCGCTCTCCCGGATCTGCTTTTCACTGCCGGCCAGTGCATCGTACTGGGCCTTAAGTTCCTCGCCTGCAACAGCCAGCTCCTGGTTGATGGCAACAAGATCTTCCTCGATCCGTTTCCGCTCCGTGATGTCCATGAGGACACCACGCACCCCTGCAATCGTGCCATCCCTGAATATGGGTGACGAGAAGATGGAGACATGAAACGTGGTGCCGTCCTTTCGCAATACGGAAAAATCCTCTGTTCCCTGGTGGTGAATCTCTCCTTCGAGATTCCGTTGGAACAATGCGGATGCCCTCCCACGATCCTCCGGGGCGATCACCAAGAGGGCGTTTTGTCCCCTCGTTACGTCTTCCTCCGAATATCCTGTCATCTCCAGTGCCATGCGATTTGCGTATGTGATGCATCCCGAAAGATCGGTTTCGTAGATCCCCTGGGGCAGCAGGTCTGCAAGTTCGCGGAACCTCTGCTCGCTCTCGTTTAAGGCCGACTGCTGGGATGACAGCTCAGCCAGCTGGAGTCGAAGGATCTCGTCGTTTGCCGCAATCTGCTCATAGGCCGCACGGAGTTCATCCTCTGCCATCTGTCTTTCTGTGATATCCCGTATCGTCTCGATCGCACCGACAATCTCCCCGCTGCTGCTGTAGAGAGGGCTTGCCTTGCCCATCAGCGTGGTCTTCATTCCCCTGGGACGCGGGAGGGTCGTGTCTGCGATCAGGATGTCCTTTTCACGCATGATATTGGTGTAACTTCGTTCAATGGTGTCTACCGGCTCAGAGATGAGATCGATAAGGATTTTTCTCCGGGTGCCGTAGAACGGGATTGCGTATTCATAATTCCCCTTGCCGAGCATATCAGATGCCGGGATGCCGGTCAGATCTTCGATGGCACGGTTCCAAATGATGACCTCCCCTGACCTGTCGATCGCAAACGTTGCATCAGGGAGAAAATTGATGATGTCAGCGAGGCGCTTTTCAGATTCGATCCGTGAGAGGTCCGCCTTCCGCCGGGAGACCGCCTGCTGGATCTTGTGGGCAAGTTCGGCAAACTGGGACTTTGGATGACCCCCCTTCTGGATATAGAAGTCCACGCCGTTATTGATGGCCTCAATCACGACCTCTTCGCGGCCCTTCCCGGTGAAAAGGATGAACGGGATATCCCCGAAACGTTGCCGGACCGCTTTTAAAAACGCAATGCCGTCCATCTCCGGCATCTGGTAATCCGAGACGATGACATCAAAGAAAGATTCCTGGATCTTTTTCAATCCATCCGCAGCCGAATCTGCAGTCTCAACAGTGAGGCCACCGGTTTTCTCGAGGTAGAGTCTGGTTATCTCGAGGAGTGCCACCTCGTCATCAACATACAGTATGGAAATCATCGACTCATCAGGACGCCCGGGCTCTATGCAAATGATTCATTCCAGGGGATATTAAAGAATGGGATCATACTACCCGGATACGCATTATAAGGCACGATTCACGCTTTTCCTGGAATATGAACGATATATTGCAGAGATCCCGATGCTGTGAATGGTCCTGCTTGTCTACCATGAATCCCCGGCTGGAACGCGGGTTGCCACTGGTGCAACATCACTGCTCCAGGATCCTCCCGAACCCGCGGGCTTCAGGAATCTGTATCAGAATAAAAGGGTGCAAGGATCCGCAGCCATTTTTCGGAATTGATTCCCTGGAAAACGAAATGCATCTTGAAAGCGATCATCATGTCCATGCGAAGCGTTTTTTGCCCGAGCGAAAAATTTGTGCATAATCCCAGGAATAGTAAGGTTGGAATTTCTGCGAAGAGAATCATCCCGATTTCCACCATAATCTTCCACAACAACCCGATCCTGCGCGGGGTGGTGTTCGGGGACGAAACCTCCCCGCCATTCCATGGCCTGCAGTGCAAAATCTCACCGGAAATCGTATTTTTACGCATATGCACAAAAATAAACCAGAATCATTATTAAAAAAAATTGAAATACATAACACCCCATGCTACCAGGAAATACCAGTGATACGGTGCATCAATATTTTTCATATCTCGTACGGCACCCGGCATTTCTTGGAGCCCTGATAGGAGTCCTCGCAGCTTTTTCGCAGGCACTCCTGATCAGTGCAGGGGGACCTGAGGCGTATGGATTCTGCGTCGCGTGCCATACACGGGACCTGGTTAACGGCATGACCAACATTATCGCTGGCACCAGTCTCGCCCTTGCCCCCATCTCCGGAAACGCAGTCCTCCCTGTGATGAGTGTCGCTGGCGTCCTCATCGGTGCATATCTCTCCGCCAGGATGTACAGGGAGCACCGAATAAAGAGAGGGGACCTGAAGGACTATGCCATCTACTTCCTTGGAGGGTTCATAGTACTCCAGCTCGCCATGATCTTCGGAGGGTGCCCCTACAGGGCAGCCCTCAGGACCGGCTACGGAGACATCACTGCACTGGCATTCATCATCACGATGGCAGCAGGTGTCATCGTCGGGACACTCCTCATGTTGAGACAGGCTCAAAAAGAGGATGCCTGATGGCGACAGGCATCCTTCCCACCGGAGTGGCGGTCTATGCGGTACCCCTCGTGACAATTCTCCTGGGGATCCTGATCGGATTCCTTGCCCAGCGTTCGGGGTACTGCTCGATAGGCGGGTTCCGCGATTATGTCCTTTTCAGGCATACACGGCTTTTATCCGGGTACCTGGCACTCATCGTCGCCTCGTTCTTTGGCTACCTTCTCTTCTGGTTCCTTGCCCCGGCCGCAATGGAGCATTTCTTCTGGGCACTGACAAGTGATCCGATGAGCCCGGTCCCGGGAGCTCCCGGAGGGCTGGTTCCGGTTGCGTACCTGCTCATCTCGGTGATAACCGGCTTTTTTGTCGGATTCATCTGCGTGCTGCTCGGTGGATGTCCCATCCGCCAGACAGTCATGGCATCGGAGGGAAACTACAAGGCAGGATTTTTCTTCCTCGGAATGTGCCTTGGATCCATCATCTTTGCGGCGTATGTCTCCGGCTGGTTTACCATCCTCATGAGATCGATCGGATTTGGAGGCTGAAGGGATGGGCTACTCCACGTTCCTCTTTTGCGATCCTGTCTCTGCCGAGCGTGCCGGATGGTTTTCCGGGGTCATGCAGGAAGCAGCCAGTACAGTATCCGGGGAATCTCAGGTCAATGTCACGGTATTTCTTACCGGGGACGCCCTCTTCAGCCTCGTTGACAGCAGGAGCAGGTCAAGCTGGAATAGAATCGGAGATCTTCCATCCGTGAGGATCATCGCAGATGGCGATGAGCTCCGGCTCCAGGGACTATTACATTCAGTCTCTTCCCAGGCCCAAGAAATCCATATCACGGGTGGCGGAGAGCATGACCCGTTCTGGGAGTGCGTGGTCTCCACCCTGAAAACACATCGGCCCGGGATGAAGAGAGCGGCATTTCTCCTCTGCAATTCGCCATACATGAGCAGGGTCCCCGTATACATGCTCAGGTTCTTCTCACGCGTGCAAAAGGCGGGTCTTGTCCCGGAGATGTACAATTACCTGGACGGAGTCCACACGCTGCATAACGGACAGCGCCCGTCGGAGTTCGAGAACATCGGCAGGGGAGTCTCTGCTCTTGCAAACTCGGGAGCACTTTCAGGCAGGGATACCTGGTTTGCCGCCTGTTCCCGGTGTGCGACGGCACGGGGGTACTACCAGATGAACCCGGGAACGGGTTTCTGTGAACCGGCATCCTGCATCCAGGAGATTGCCATCCGGCCGCTGAAAGAGATCCTCGCACGGTTTTTCCAGGACCACCCGATCGTATCCCACTTCAGCGGGGAGTGCGTTCTGGACGAGAGAGCCAAAGATGCGCCACACCTGGTCGTATTCATCACCAGTCCCCCCTACTGTTCCGAGTGGACGTTTGGGGGACTTTCCCTTGCCGTCGCTGCCGCAATGGACGGCATGCGGACCACGGTCGTCTTCATCGAAGATGGCGTTTTTGCACTGCACGGCACGCACGATGTGCCGGAAAACGATAAGATATTCAACATCCAGGAGATGGTCGCGGTCACCACGGATGTCGGATGCCTCCGTTACTTTGTGCACTCCCCCTCGCTTAATGAGCGGGGAATCGCGGTCTCAGACGATTTTTCACTCATTAGAAAAGTGTCGGATGCCGGCCTCGCCTCCATTCTTTTTGGAAAGGAGCCAGGTGAACATTCGCCCATCGTGCGAATGATATTCTTCTGATAAGGAGGTAGAAGAACATGGAGAACAATACAAAGGATTTCACCGAACTGACATGTACAAACCTGATGATAAAGCTGAAGATACTGCTGAATCGACTACCCAACGGTGACTCGGTACGCTTCCTCGCAACCCGCGAGCAGGTGGACAATACCTGTACGCCATTCTCGGGCCAGGGGTACCGGGTCTCGTGGGACCAGAGAGGGGAGAACCAGTTCCTCGTCCAGATTGGAAGATGACCCTCTGTCGCCAGTGACCAGGTTGGGATTCTGCCACTCTTTCCCGGGAAGCGTGGAGGGGGTCATATCGGCTTTTCCCTGCCGCTGCCGGAAATGATGATGTGGCTTTTGGAACCCGGAGAGGAGACGCCCTGGCATGCAATTCCCGGGCTGGCATGCACGCAACGGCCACGGCCCGGTTTTCCTGGCTCTTCGCTATCCCGTGAGGAAGAGACTGGCGAAACCGGATACATGATATGAAGACTTGCCTGCCTCCTGCCGGATCCCTGGAGATCCCGGTTCCAGAGACCGGAGTCGGTACTTTGGGCATCTTTGAGGATTTCGAAAACGATCCCAGTACCGGAAAATGGTCCGTGTGGGCAGCGCCGGTTGGAGTGCCGGGATTGATACCAGGCACCTGGGTTCAACACAGCGAGATGGTATTTCCCTGCCTCGCCGCCAGCACAGGTTTCAATAAGACGCGGCCGTCTTCACCATCGAACCCGAAAGGCAGCAGACTCGTCTTTGATGCTGTTGAAGGGGCATAGGAGTTATGTGGCCCGGTCTCATGGACACAATAGCTCTTTGAAAATCCCGCGCTGCGGCCGGATTCAAAAACAATCCCTTTATCCTCGATACGGCTCCAAATAATTTGTATGCAAAAGATTAGCGCCGGAAAGAACGTCTTCACATATCCCATGCCAGTCACCCTGCTCGGCACTGAGATGATGGGGAGGCCAAACTTCATGGCACTCGGGTGGGTCACCCGCGTCAATGCCAATCCCCCCCTGATAGGGTGCGGGGTGGGAACAAACCACTACACGGCGTACGGGATCAAGCAGAGCAAGACATTCTCCATCAATGTCCCATCCGCTTCCATGATGGAGAAGGTGGACTACTGCGGGATGGTCTCGGGCGAGACGAACGACAAAACAGGGCTCTTTGACGTATTCTACGGAGACTTGAAGAACGCCCCGATGATACGCGAATGCCCGCTCTGCATGGAATGCCGCCTTGTAAGCTTCATGCACCACCCGACAAACGAATTCTTCATCGGGGAGATCGTGGCCTCGTACACGGAAGAACGCTACATGACGGATGGAAAACCGGATATCAAAAAGATCGACCCGCTCCTGCTTACCATGCCCGACAACCGCTACTGGACCGTCGGAGAGCACGCAGGCGACGCATGGAGTGCGGGGAAGATCCTCAAAGACAGGAAGCATCGGTAACTATTTTCCCTCCGGCTTTTGCCGTCTCAATCAAATAAAACTCCCATATTTGGTTTCGAGCCCCCCGGCAATCA
>LKUF01000292.1 GCA_001412335.1 Methanolinea sp. SDB | reverse complement strand
TACCCAATTGCTCAAATTTTGACTGTGAATCGGCCTCGCGATATTTTTTTCGGGAGGCGGCATTCATCCAGTTGGGGGTCAGGGGGGCAGGAGCCACCCTGGTGTTTGCATGATGATGGATCCTCCCCCGCACAGGATAGCGAAGAGCCTTTTTTAGATCTCCCTGACTATCCTTTGCAATTACCTGTAACATGCGTCACATGATTCCCATCGAGACACATGCAGAGAAAAATGAAAATGGTCTATCCATCTTCATAGGAAGGACCGGGGACCGTCAACTTTTTTCGATCTCCCTTATGATCATGACTCTCCACTCCATCCCGTGCAGCCCGACGGTTTCCCAGTAACACTCCTTCCTGACGATCTTTCCAAAGCCGGTATCATAGAACGAGTAGGTCGTATGCCCGGACGGATCCACGGACAGCTGGTTCATCACCTCGAAGATCTCCGGAAAATCCGCATACAGTGTCTCATTGAGGGTCTCTTTGCCTACCTCTTCGGGGTCGGGGTCGTAGAGGATACGGCCGTCCGTCTGGAGGACCATGAAGCTGTAGGGGGTGTTGTCTGTCGCATTCTCCAGAATGGGGGCGATCATGTCATACGGGACAAATGCTGTGCTGACTGCGCCGCTGAATGTCCCGTCGGCCGAAAAGACCGGGTACTCGATGACCACGCCGTATCCTCCCTGTGCGAGCGGAAAGAGGCGGCTCATCATGGGCTCCTTTTTATCGAGGACGCCTGACACGGTCTCCTGGTAGCCAATGTCCTGCCCGATGAGCACTCTTGCATCCTCCGGTTCCGCGGAAAGGACAGTACCATCCGGATCGAAGGTTATCGCGGTCAAAATGCCCGGATGAACGCCCGACAGGTGATCCAGGACCCAGTCTGCCCGGGGCCTGGAGAGCCCGGTCGTGCCGAGTGCGTTTGCAGCGTCGGAGGTTGAAGCATCAATCCCGGAAAGCGTATTCTCCATCTCGAGTGTTGCCTGGTCGAGAGCCAGCAAAAACTGATCGTCTCCAGCACAGGGCCCTTTGTCGGTCACGGGCACACCCTCGTTCTCCAGGCATCCTGCGCCAAGCAAAAGGAAGATTATGGTAAGGAAGACAAGGGTTGTTCGAATACTGTTCATCAGACTTTTTTAGGGTTGAGAACGTCATCTTCTTTTTGGTATTTTCGGAGACGGAACCGGTTTTTTCAGACGCGTGAATTATTGGGTAATTGCCTAATCGCGAAAAGTATTTGCTCCGGTTGGCTAGAATTCCTGGTTTTATGCGGTGACGATTACACTTCAGCTCAACCTCATTTTGTATAGACACTCAAAGAGGGGTGTATCCCCAAACACGCGGGTAATTCCGCCTCTCCGCTGGCTGGTATGAAGATACCAGGCCCCGCACCCCCTCATGCGTTGCCGGATCGGCCGCCTGCAAAGTGGCCATGAAGATTCACCAATCGGGACTGGAGGCCAAACTTCAGGCGTCCGATGGTTCATATGAGCACGGGAGAACGGTTCGGAGACAAAAAACCGATCGCGGGGTAATTCCGAATGAAGTGATAGGGGGATATTAGAGACACCAGCCCCGGTTCCGTCGTGCATACAGAAGAGGGAGGAGCGGGTATTTTTTCAAATTATCGTTGATTCTGGAGGCGGGGTAAACAAATATATGCATGAATCAACTAAGGTCAGTTGTTTGAGAGGAACCCATTTCAAATGTCACACATAGACGAACTCATAGACATCGTCGACGTCAGATCCCATCTTCCACGCATCGAGCAGTTCACTCCCGGGTGCCATATCGCCTTTCTCTATTCAAGTGACGACGATTACAGGTCGACCCTGACGCGTCTTATCCAGCATTCGATTGATACTGGAAACAAGGTCCTCTATATAACACAGAAACAGAAAAAATCCGATGTTATCGACTGGCTCGAGAAGGGCGGGGTCGATTGCAGCAGGGAGAGGATACGGGACGGCATCCTCATGCTCTCGCATTCGGATCCGCTTATCCACAAGGCATTCATGGATATCTCCCACGCCGTCAACTTTCTCGAGGAAAAGCTCCGTTCATCCCTCGATGAAGGGTGGCAGGGGATCTGCATCATCAGGGATATCTACATGGTCCGGAGACAGACGGGCATCGAGATGCTCCGATCCGATCT
>LKUF01000291.1 GCA_001412335.1 Methanolinea sp. SDB | reverse complement strand
TCGTTTACCGGTACCGTTGCCCACATCTCCCGGGGATCAATCTCAATCCAGCCACAGATGGCAAAATCATCTTCAAACACGCATCCCCATTTGTGAGTGGCTTCTATGGTCAGGGTTTCGCCGGCCGGATCGAGATCGGTGACCGTTCCCCTGTACGTAAAGATCGGGGTCATCGCCGATGCCGGGACGATGCATACCGAAAGAACCAGTATCGCCAGGAATATCAAACGAACAGACGTCATTTCTACCACAAAACCTCCTGCAAAAGGCCAAGTCTCTGAAGAACAATACAATGATGAGAAGATATGGATTTCGTTTCGTTCTCAAGGACTGGACAGGGGGTTAATCATTATGGCCGTTCTCGTCCCTCAAATGATTTATAAGGAATTTTTCTGCCGTTTTTGGCCGGGAAACCGAAATCCGGATATGCGGATGTTCCTGAGAATAAGTAGCAGAGTGACATATGCCAGTCCGGCTTGCCCGGAATTACGAGAGGGATTGATCCTTTGCATATCATGCTGCGAGAATCGCCTGGTTTTGGAAGAGGGGCGCCACTTCCCGGATTGGAAGTGGTTGGGCAAGGATTTTTCAGATCTCCTCCCTGCTTCCGGCGGCATCCTGAAAGACCCTCAAGGAAGGTGCGAGAATCGACGTCCTTCCCATGAGTGCTGCAATGAGGATGGTATCGAGGATCTCGTCCCGTGTCACCCCGGCTTTCATCGCGGCAGAGATATGGACTTTCAGGCAGGCCTCTGACTTGTGAGCGGCCGCAGCAGCGATGGTGACGAGTTCTGCTGTCCGCACATCCATGCTCTTCGGCCTCCCGGTATACAAATCACCCAGGGTATTGAAGACGAACGCTTCAGGGCGTTCGCTCAGGATCGAGAGAATGAACGGTACGCAGCCGAGCATCTCTTCTGCCATCGTATCGATTTCTTCATTTATTTCATCCGAATGTGCAAGCAAATCCTGGATTTTATTCTTGATCTCCGGTCTCATCTCGTGTACCTCTGATGAGTGTTTTTTTAGGTCACCGTGGTTAATGCGGTTTTCGAAATTCAGAGGTGGAAAATTGAGCTTGGATGGAGAAACCTGTTACACGATGATCCGTTTCTGAAACGCTGGAGAAGAGGTATTTTCAGATTCGTCCGAGATGCATGCAGTGGAGAGGAATGTAACAATGATAGTGCAGTATTTATGCCATTCAAAGAAATGATGTCCAGGAAGAATATATTCCATGAAAAATACCAAAGACCCTGATAGAGCTTCTTCGCTCCACTGCCCACTCTGCGGAAGCACATCGGTGACATACAAGACCGGGGGGTATGGAGGCATGATCTACCGGTGCAAAGATTGTGGTTACATGGGTGCATTCGTTGTAGAGCTAGACGACGACCCCGGGGGTACCAACCAGGCTGCAGAACCAGGCGAGGAGAAATTGCAGTATCCGAAGGATGTGGGAGATAAATTTCTGGTCCCTCTCTGGGTCAAGATCCTTGCGATCCTTTTCCTTATCGTGGTCATACTGTATATCTTCTGACCTGATAATGAAGATGAATAAAAAGAACATGAAATCGAAGCAACAGTCCGGCAAGACAATGATTTTTGTATACGTGTGAAAATGCCTGCCTAATCGGTGAAAAAAGGAATCCGATAATTTCAGATCAGATCGTCCAGACTCCCCGCTGTTGACCGTTATCATCCCATTTACTTCTTGATTCAAACCTGTATGCTTTATTGCGAATCAAAAAATTATAATTGATGAGATATATTCCATGAAAAGATCTTATTGATGGGAGGAGCATGAAGAGAAAAACAAGAGCGATAGCAGGAGTTTTCCTGTTATCCATATTGTTCTGCTGTTCCGGAGCAATGGCCGAGACGTACAACTTCGGCGGTGCAACCGGCAATGGAGAATACAGTGGAAGTCTTGCCGTTGACAACAGCGGCAATGTCGCCTTTACGATCGCTGCAGCGACAGGTCCGGGATCCAGCGTCCAGACTACCCAGAACTCCAACGCCGGAAACGGAGCCTCTGCAACGCAGGAGACAAGAGCCGTCGGTGACAGTGCATTCATCGGAACGGGTGCATCCAATGCAAACGGGGATACTGCAAGTACCGCGACCCATGCAACAGGAAATGCGGAGATCAACTCGGTTCAGGGAGCGGTTGCTGGAGAATCAGGGGCTGCTGCCGGCCAGATGACGAAAATAACAGGACAGACCGCTGCTGCAGGGAGCCTGGGCATATCAGGATCAGGTTACGAGGCATCTACCAGCACCCGGATTACAGACGGTGGGGAATTCTACACGATGCAGGGTGCTGCTGCCGGTAGTTTCTCGTACCATACAACCGGGCCGGCAACCAGCAACACCCTTTTTCTGGGAATTGATGATGCAGATGACACATTTGGCAGACCATTAATCATAGATATCGATGCGTCAGGGGCTGTCGCAGGACAGAGTTCAGAGATCCTGTCAGACAACGGCGGTCGGGCAAGCAGCTCGGCCAGTGGTCACGGATATGCCGCTACGACGCAGGCATCCATAACAGGCGCAGGATTGATCGAGACAATCCAGGTTGCAGGTGCGGGCAGGATCGGTATCGACGGGTTGATTGATGGTATTTCGGTTAACGGGGCTGTCGCAGGTCAGTCTTCTGATCTTGAGAGCGATACCGGTGCCAGCGTGTCGAGCAGCGCATCTAATGCTCATGGATACGTGGCTAATACAGGTGCACAGTATTCTGGGGATGGTGAGATTTGGGGTTGTTACCAGGGTGCAGCGGCCGGACAGATTGGAATAGCCGGTATGGCATCGGTTGATGGCGCTGTCGCAGGACAGTCTTTGCAACTGGGGAGCGATAACGGTGGAAGTGTTTCGAGCAGTGCAACGAATGCTAATGGATACGAGGCCGGTACAGTCGCACGTTATTATGGAACGGGTTTCATCGGTACTCTACAGGGTGCAGGTGCAGGCCAGGTAGCAATCAATGGACTGGGATCGGTTGACGGAGCTATCGCGGGACAGGAGTCTACTATCTGGCAAGAACCATTTATTGTTTACTCCGGACAGGTTGGCAATGGGATCAATCCAGGCGATGCCCCCCAGAGCTACGCCAACACTCATGCCAGTTCAGGTGATGGATATGACCAGGTCGAGCTCGAGACCCGGTTCGGTGGATACTTCCAGCCCCATGAATATGGCGTTGCGGTTCCTGCGACAGGTATCGTACAGTGTGCCGCAGCGGGGAGGATCTCGGTTACCGACGCGTTCAACGCACAAGGTGCTGCCGGGTTCCAGGAGACAGGATTTTTCGAGTCCGGCCTCAATGCGCCCAACTATCAGATTTCTGTTCAATCCCACCAGATGACTGCCTCGGCTGCACACGGAAGTGAACATGACTTTACAGACTATTCTGCCGAAGGATACCAATGGGCAGTTGCAGGAATGCTTACAGATGGAGATGACTCCATCCAGGGAGCTGCTGTGGGACCACATCAGCCCTCTCCATGATTGGTGGTGAACAGAATGAAAAAAAATCTAATTTATATTATCGGGCTCCTGGCCCTTGCCTTC
>LKUF01000290.1 GCA_001412335.1 Methanolinea sp. SDB | reverse complement strand
AACCGCCGCCGGGGCGTCCTCACAGAACTCACACCCGATTGCTCAAATTATGACTGTGAATCTGGAAGTGACCGCAGGTCCCCGGGTCGAGGGCGGAGGCCTCGCGGTATTTTCGGGAGCGGCGGCATTCATCGCACATGGGGGAATGGGGGCTGATAGCCCCACAAAATGTATCAGGTTCATCAATCCTGCCCACACCAGGTAGCGAAGAGCCTTTTTTCCTGCAGATCTTCGCATTCAAGGATTTTTTTCGTTTCAAGAGCCCGTTCTCTCAAGGGATCATCCTGACGAAGATACACCATCTTCATCAGATCAGCAGGAACCACATGTTTGAAATATTTTCAGATAGATGGTAATATGAAGCCAAAGAGGTGTTTTCTCTTGAAATTTCCAACGATTCTCTCTGTGTGCCTGCTAATAGCAGTGTCCCTGCTGGTTGCGAATACCGCTGCTGACGGTATTGGTGGGGGGACGGGATACTTCCAGATCAGCTCGAGCCCGTCCGGTGCTAACGTGTATTTCGATGATTCATATGCAGGAACTACACCGGTCACCATACCGGTCTCCTCCACCGGAAATCCTGATCACACGATACGGGTGGAGAAGAGCGGCTACGAGCCCTGGGAGGAGACGCATTACGGCAATCCCTTCGAAGGCGAGACCATTCACATCAATGCCAACCTTGTGTACATAGAACCAACTACTCCTATCGGCGGGGGGAAGGGGTATTACTCGATAACATCCTCGCCGTCAGGAGCAACAGTCTATTTTGACGGTACATACAAGGGCACCACCCCGGTTACCGTGACGGTCCCCTCCACCGGCACTCCCGGGCACACAATAAGTGTCTCCCTCTCCGGGTACCAGACCTGGTCGAACAGTTACTCGGGGAACCCGGCCGAAGGCGAGACCGTCTATGTCTCGGCCTCCCTGCAGCCCGTGCAGACCTATGGGAGCATCTACGTGGATTCGTCGCCTTCCCAGGCAACCGCGACACTTGACGGATCGAACTACCAGACAACACCCTGCACATTCCACGATGTCTACCCGGGTTCGCATACCGTCCGGGTGACCAGGTCCGGGTACCAGACTTGGAGCAGTACCGTCAGCGTATCGGCAGGGAAGACAACGCAGGTGTATGCCAGCCTCTCCCAGGTCTCGCCGGGAACGGGTTCGATTTATGCGGTTTCCACCCCCCAGGGAGCGGATGTCTACGTCGACGGGAGATATTATGGCACAGCTCCCCAGATCGCAGGCAGCCTCTCGATCGGGTACCACCAGGTCAGGCTCTCGCTTTCAGGGTTCCAGGACTGGACAGGGAGTATCTATGTCGAGGATGGAAAGACCACGACCGTAAGCCGGACCCTGTCGGTCTCACCAACGTCTTCCCCGACATCGGCGCCCGGAACAGGTTCGATCTCCATCAGTTCGCAGCCAGCCGGAGCCGAGGTCTACGTCGATAACATCTACTACGGGATAACCCCGGTCACCGTTCCTTCGGTTGCAGCGGGATCAAGAGTAGTGAAACTCCAGCTGGCAGGGTATACTCCCTGGCAGGCGACCGTGCAGGTGAACTCCGGGCAGGTGACGCCGGTTGAAGCAACGCTGCAACCACAGCCAACCACTGCCCCGACACAGGCAGGTCTTGGCATACCAGTTGTTCTTCTATCCCTTGCCTTCCTTGCATTTGCATTGATCAAAAGGAGATAGAAGAGATCACAGTCTCCCTGACAATAGTGGAGGGGAGGCGCCATCTAATCATTTTTGAGAGAAAAACCATGAGGTCCGGAGATCGATCTCCGGTTCACACAGGGTTGCCCTACCGGTGGAATCGGCGTTATGCCGGAAGACCGCCAGGATTACGTATCCGGTGGCTTGGAACTTCGATCTCCATTCTATGTCAGGGCTCCAGTTCCTTGATCTTCAATGAATCATCGGTATATGAGAGCTTCAGCCGCCTCATGCAGGTGGGACACTGGTAGAATTCGTTGTCGTCTCCGGTTTTAAGAAGCAGCATCGGAATCCCGTCATGACCGTTTGCGCAGTACGGGACCTGTCTCTTGACCATGTATTACACTACCTGCAGATACCATAAGAACTTTGTGCGTGGAATACCCGGCCTGGCCCCGGGAAATTCTCGAGCGTTCCCGCCACAAACCCTGGACCTGTAAAAGCCTCATGAAAAAAATTGGGCATGAGCAGGTTTGCGCATGGCAAATCACTCAATCAATCGATGATACATGCTGGCATTGGAAAGCATGTCGCAGCTCAGTCTGCATGACGACAGCAGGAAAGATCCCACGTCCCGGCCGGGATTCGAACCCGGGTCGGAAGCTCCGGAGGCTCCCAGGATATCCGCTACCCTACCGAGACAACCCGTATGCCATTTTTCCCGACTGCATGGGGAACAATCCGTTCCTGCCGGGAGAACGACATATTCCATTATAATAACGCGACGTATCCTAAAAAAGGATTTGGAACGCTCGTGAAAAATTCCCTCTACTGATTGGCAATTTCATCTCCCGATCACTCACACAGCATCAAATCCCCTGATGATACCCATCCAGAGGATGAGGACCGGTACTATCTCCAGTCGCCCTATCCACATCACGAAGATGAAGAGCCATTTTACCTGGAACGGCGCTGCCGGGGTGAAATATCCCGATCCCAGGCCGACATTGCTCGCGGCCGAGACAAGGTCGAAGACGACGAGCTGGGTCGGAGATATCCCGGGAGTGACATGAAGGGCAACAAACGTGGCAACGAAGATGAGCAGCCCCCAGAGAACAACTATCAGCATGTTCCTGGAGAGCTCGAGTTCCGATATCTTCCGGGGGATATTTTTGCCATCGTGTTTGAAGGGGACAATCACCCTGCTGCCGACGAAAAACCTCCGGAACCACCAGACGAGGCCCTCGTATCCGAGAATAAGCCGGTTTATCTTTATCCCGCCTGCGGTGCTTCCGGAAGCTCCCCCGATGAGCATGAGCATAATGACGACCAGGAGCGGGAGCGGGCTCCAGTGAAGCGACGAGTTCTGGAGACCGCAGCAGGTCAATCCCGAGATCGTGCAGAAGAACCCCTGGCGGATCGCTTCTGTGACGGGATATTCATTGAATACGCAGAGGTTGAACGATATCACGAGCGATCCCGTCAACGCGAGTGCAAGGATCAGCCTGACCGCAGGATCCTTCCAGAACTGCGCCACCCTTCTCCGGGAAAGAAGGAAGTAGAGCTTGAACGGAATGGCGCCCGCGATCATGACAGGGAGGAGAAGCCCTTCCAGCAGGCCGTTGTGATAGAAGGAGACGCCGGATTCGTGGAGAGAGAAACCCCCGGTGGAGATGGTTGTCAGGACGAGGTTCAGGGCGTCCCAGAGAGGGATTCCCGTAAAAAATACCATTACCGTGAAGCCTGCAGTGAGCACCAGGTAAATCTCCCACATCCTCCTTCCCGTGGATATGATGCTTGGCATCAGGGCTTCGGACCGTCCCTCCGAACGATAGAGGCGGTGCTGGATGATACTGGAACGTGACATCATCGTGATCCCAAATGCGATCACTCCTATTCCTCCAATCCACTGCATGAAAGAACGCCAGAAAAGGATGACGCGGGGAGTCGAATCCAGTGATGTCATGACCGTAAAGCCTGTGCTGGTCCACCCCGACATGGCCTCGAAGATACTGTCCGTCACGGTCATGTGCATGCCGAATATGAACGGGAGCGACCCGATGAGGGCAATGGCAAACCAGGTGAGTGCCACCGCGACGAGGGCGATGCTCAGCCTGGGTTCGAATTCCTTTCTCGCTACCCGGGAGAGGAGAAACCCCAGTATCATGAACGTGAGAGGAACGCTCGCCATGGGAAGGATCATCGTCCATTCCTGGAAAATTAGAAGGATGACGAAGACTACAAGTGTAGCGCTTCCAAGCAGTTCGAAGATGACCCCCATGTCGTGGGCGATGAGCGCCAGGTGCTCGACCCGTCGCATACGAACGAGTGATCTTCCCGGGAGGATAATATCCTTCTGTTAATATACCCGGTTACTATCCAATTCAAAGGTTTTTCATTGGATCATCCCGGGGATTGTGGGATTCAATTCACCATCGTTTCATGGGAGCCGTCACCCACGTTGCAATACCGCCGACCGTTTTTCCTATGCATATAAAACCCCGGAACGCTGATATGGTTCACATGGAGAAGACGCGGGAACTTGTCTGGTCCCGATCGATCGAATCGGACGATGAGACATATCTGCTGTTCCTCTACCGCGAGGATTTCTCTGTAGTGTTCCCGCACATGATCCGGTACACCCTTCTCCTCCAGGACAAAAACGAGATAATCGCGGTATTCAGGACCAATAACTACGAGTATTCCCCGACCGTTCCGCTCGATGCCGAGTCGTCGGCACACCGGGTGGCCGAAGAGTGGGCATCCTCGCTCCAAAAAGACCCTGTCGCTTTTCTCGCATCCATACAAGTGCACATGCGAAAAGCCCCTTCCCGCGAACACTCCACCGTTGTCGTGATCCAGGGCAGCCCGCGGTCCGACGGAAACAGTTCAATTATGGCACAGTGGGTCTCTGATGCCGCCCGGGAAGCAGGCGAGACCGTTTCGGTCATCTTCCCTGACGACCTGGACATCCATCACTGCATCGGGTGTTACCGGTGTTTCAACACCGGGACGTGCACATTCGACGACGACATGGGCGACGTCATATCGGCCATCCAGCACTCCTCGCTGCTCGTCGTCTGTTCTCCCGTTTACACAAATACCGTGCCCGGATCGCTCAAGATCCTGATCGACCGGTGCCAGGCATACCAGGCGGCAATCGTGCTGGTGGGAAGGCTAAAAGGACCCCGGGGCCTCATC
>LKUF01000289.1 GCA_001412335.1 Methanolinea sp. SDB | reverse complement strand
TCCACCTGCAGGCGGGTGTTCATCTCCATGAAGTAATAGTCGCCCTCCGAGTACAGGAACTCCACTGTGCCCGCATTGGTGTAATCAGATGCTCTTGCCACCGCAATGGCCGATGCAGACATCCGTTCCCTGAGTTCGTCAGTCATGATAGGGCAGGGGGCCTCCTCGACCAGCTTCTGGTGCCGCCGCTGTATGGAGCACTCGCGGTCAAAGAGGTGGACAACGTTTCCATGCTCGTCTGCAAGTATCTGGAACTCGATATGCCGGGGTTTTACCAGGTACTTCTCCACGAAGACCGTGGCATCCCCAAACGCGGACTCTGCAATCCTCATCCCGGCCTGGATAGCCGCCTCGAGTCCTTTCTCGTCATCGACTATCTGCATTCCTATCCCGCCGCCGCCGGCGCTTGCCTTGACGATGACAGGGTACCCGATCTCCTCCGCGATTGCCCTGGCAGTTTCGGAGTCCCTCACACCTCCTTCTGTTCCCGGGACAACAGGAACACCGGCATCCTTCATCGTCTGTTTGCTCTCGATCTTCGAACCCATCGCACGGATGGTCTTCCACGAGGGGCCGATAAAGGTGATCCCTTCATCCTGGCAGTATTTGGCAAAACGGTGGTTTTCTGCAAGGAACCCGTATCCGGGGTGAACGGCTTCACTCCCGGACTTCCTGGCGATATCGATGATACGATCCATGTTTAAATAGCTCTTGGAGGGTGGAGCCTCGCCCACCAGGAAGGCCTCGTCGGCATATTTCACATGCAGCGAATCCTTGTCTGCGGTAGAGTAGATTGCCACGGTCTCGATGTTCATCTCGCGGCAGGCCCTCATCACCCTGATGGCGATCTCTCCACGGTTGGCTATGAGGATCTTGTCGAAATATTTCATTCCACCACCATGAGAACATCGCCGTTCTGGACAGTGTCTCCAGTATCAACAAAGATCTCGACGACCCTGCCGTCGACAGGGGAATGGATCGGGTTTTCCATCTTCATGGCTTCGAGGACGAGCAGGAGGTCTCCCTTCCTGACCTCTGCGCCCTGGCTGACCGCAACTTCGAGGACCATTCCCTGCATGTTGGACTTGATGCCTCCCTGTATGTCGCCCCGTGGTATCTTCTCGGTTGAGGGTGTTGCAGTGGCAACAGCGCTTCCTCCAACAGACACGATCCGCACGTTGAAGATCTCCCCGTCCACTTCGACTTCCATGCTATGCGGAATGTCTGCGCCCATAACGGGCTGTTGCTGTGGTCGCGAGGGGATGGGCTCCGGTTTCCGCTCACCGCGCAGGAACGAGGGGGCGATGGCCGGATAGAGGATGTAGGTGAGGACATCCTCCTCCTTCTTGATCAGGCCTTCGGCCGTCGCCTGCTCTTTCATCTTCTCGTACATTGGTTCGAGAAGGTCTGCAGGACGGACAGTTATGACGTCCTCGTCGCCGATGATCAGTGTCCGGATATGATCGCTGATGGGTGCAGGCGATTTGCCGTAAAGGCCCTTGACATAGTCCTTCACCTCCTTTGTGACGTTCTTGTACCGTTCACCGCCAAGAAGGACATTGAAGACTGCCTGGGTTCCCACGATCTGGGAGGTAGGGGTGACGAGAGGGGGATAACCCAGGTCCTCGCGGACCCGGGGAATCTCGGCAAACACATCGTTCATCTTATCAAGGGCGTCCTGTTCCTTGAGCTGGGATACGAGGTTCGAGATCATCCCGCCGGGAAGCTGGTAGATGAGGACATCGCTGTCGACCCGCTCCGATATCGGATCAAGGATTCCCTGGTACTTCTCCCGCAACTTCAAGCACTGGTTCCTGACCTCCCGTAAAGCCAGGAGGTCGATGCCGGTATCCCGTTCGGTTCCCTTCAGGCTCGCGATGACGCTCTCGGTGGGAGGCTGCGAGGTCCCGAGTGCAAATGGCGACATCGCAGTATCGAGGATGTCTACTCCCGCCTCTGCAGCCGCCTGGTAGCTCATCGGGGCGACACCGCTCGTGGAATGGCTGTGAAGGTCTACAAGCGTATCGACCTCGTCCTTTATTCTCGTTATCAGGTCCCTGGCAGCCTCGGGCATGATGAGTCCGGCCATATCCTTGATGCATATGGAGTCGCAGTCCAGAGCATGGAGTTCTTTTGCCATCTCAACGAATATCTCGTTGGAATGAACCGGGCTCGTGGTATAGCAGATAGCTCCCTGGAGATGGACTCCCACCTCCTTTACCTTGCTCATCGCCCGTTTCATGTTCCTGATGTCATTGAGCGCGTCGAATACCCGGAATATGTCCACCCCGTTCTTATGGGCCATCTCCACGAACTTGTCAACCACATCATCCGGATAGTGGCGATACCCGACAAGGTTCTGTCCCCGAAGAAGCATCTGGATAGGGGTTTTTTTGAGTTCTTCGGAGAGCATCCGCACCCGTTCCCAGGGATCTTCTGCAAGGAACCGGATACTTGAATCAAATGTCGCACCTCCCCAGGCCTCGACTGAAAAGAAACCGACGTCATCGATCTGGCGGGCGAGGGGAAGCATGTCCTCAGTCTTGAGCCGCGTGGCTATCAGAGACTGGTGGGCATCCCGCAGCGTGGTATCGGTGATGGATATCTTGTTTTTCCTGGCAGTACTCATCTGGCTCCTCCGGGATTCGCCATAGTCCATACTATGATGGTATCTAAAGCCTCTAAAACCTTCACTGTAGAAGTATAAAAATATCACCAACGGGCATAATCGCAAGAATTAATGGGAGTATTGCAGACAAAAAGGCAGATAAATCACCTTTTGCACGGGTAAACCCGGGGCATACCATACCGCCACCCCTGTAGCCACGAACTGCGAGGAGATCGGCCTGTTCCTCGGCCCTCGCAAACTGGGAATGTATGAGGAGACCTGCTGCAGGGATGATGGACCTGAATCCAAATTTTATCGACTTGAGCTGGAAAGCGACCCGAATCCTCCTGATCTCATCCGACAGGATGTCCATGCCCTGGAGGCTCATTTCAGCAGCAAGGCCGATATCAAATCCAAGTTTCCTCCCGAACAGCCAGACCGAGAGATCGAGAAACTCTCCCGGGGCCCGTCCACTGTAGGCATAGAAGGCCAGGAGGAGGATGACTGCCATTCGAACCAGGTATGATATGCCGTCTCCACCGCTAAACCATAGCAATGCGGAGACAGATCCGGTGAATCCAAGAAAGAAGAGGGCGAACGGCGACTTCGTGATGGTCCGTATGCCGGGTGTGAAGATCATCCACCAGAAGAAGGCGGCAACCGCTCCTGCCACGCTCAGGAAGGATGCGACTGACAGGATGATAACGGTAAGAAGCCTTAATCGTGCGTCCTGCATGCAGCCTCCAGAATATCCGCAGTTGAAAGGTTTTTCGGATATACACCTCTTTTGTGTAATTCTGCAAGAACAGCAGGCTTATTCTTCCATCCCACGAGAGCCTCCGGCACGCTCCCGAGGAATACCAGCGCACCTTCCCGGATCTCCCAGAGATAATCCACCCTGGGAAGATGCTGGTTCTCATGGGTGAAGATGATGGTAATTCCTGCCCGGATCGATCCGATCTGATCCGCAGTCGTCATCTTTCCCCTGCAGTCCAGCGCACTGAACGGCTCATCCAGGATGAGCAGGTCAAAGGGGCGCGAGAATATGCAGGCAAGATGGAGACGTTTCAATTCCCCCCTGGAAAGCGAGAAGGGATCGTCCTTCCCCCTGCCTGACAACCCGGCGAGGGCAAGCACGGGATCGGGATCAAGGCGCCAGGATGCGATCTCGGACTCAAGTGTCGACCCGGTAAGGTGCTGCTCGGGAAACTGCATGGAGAGCATGACTGACCCGATGCCCTGCCGTCTTACAACACCACGATCCGGCATCCCGAGTCCGGCTGCGATCATTGCGAGCGTCGTCTTTCCCGATCCCACCCTGCCTGACACGAGGTGGATACCGGGGGTAAATATACCCGATCCCTGGATGAGAAAGCAGTCCCGCTCCACCTGGATATCCATGAATTCAAGTTCCATCCCGGATCCTCCATAAACCTGGGTAGAAGCATGTCTGGATCAGCCGGGAAAAGACCTCTTCCGGGGTTCCTGTCAGTTGCAGGCCTTTTTCTGAGAGATAAAGGACCTGATCGCAGCATGCAGCGAGGTCCATGTTCTGGGTGCACTGTATCACATACTCCGCACCGGTGTGTTCAATGATATCCATGGAAATCGATATCGATTCCTGGTCGAGATGCGAATCGAATTCATCAAGTATCAGGATACGCGGAGATGAAATGACCGCAGTCAACAGTGCCACAAGTGTCTTTTCGCCTCCAGAGAGCTGTTTTGATATCCTGGTGGCAAGATACGACAGATCTGCCTCTCTTATGATTGCGTCTGCCATTTCAAGGGTCTTCCTGCACGAGATCCCCCTGAATCTCAGGGGAGCGCTGATCTCATCCTCCACACGATAAAAGAGGATGTTCCTGTCAGGAAACTCGTTTACAAATCCTGTTTCGATCTCTCCAGTATGCCGTCCATCTATCGAGATCGCCCCTGCAGACGGAGTGATAAGTCCGGCAATAAGGCGTAAAAGCGTGGTTTTTCCACTTCCATTTGGCCCGATAACCGCAGTGTGGCCCGGGGGTATCCGGAGTTTTTGTATCGCCAGATCCCTGAAGATGAGATTGGAGATATCGATCATCCCTTCCTCTCCTCTGCCGAAATCACTCTTTCTCCGGGTTTTCCCTCTCTCAACGCATCAAGGCGCCGGGCAATGGAGAATGCTGCACAGGCCTTGAGAAGATCTCCGGCAATAAACGGAAGGAACCCCAGCAGGAATGCCCCCTGCAGGGAGAGACCTGCAGTCATGCAAAGCCAGACCATTCCACAGGAGAGGATAACCAAATCCCCTGCAACCATACCTACACCACGCCAAATATCTGACCGGCGCTCATATGCAAGCCCTGCCACAAGGGCACCGGGGATGAAGCCAAGAATGTACCCACCGGTCGGACCGAGGAGTATCCCTATCCCCGCCGTCCCGTTATGGAACACTGGCAGGTTCATGGCCCCCATCAGGACATACAGGAGCGGGGGGATGACACCATAGCGGCGCATCACCGCCCCGGAGAGCAGGACAAAAAGCGTCTGTAGAGTGATTGGTACCGGAAAAAAGGGTATGGATATCCAGGACCCGACGATTATCAACCCTACATTCGCCGCTGTCAGGGAGACAAGAAGTGATCGCCGCCGGTCGCCAAGCATCGTCAACCTTACTTTACGCAGAGGTTGACGATAAAATCTACTGGTGGATGCAGTCCCCGGCAATCACGCGGACCACTTTGCCGTTGTCTTTTCGTATCAGGAGGGCGCCAAACTCGTCAATGTCAATGGCTTCTCCCTCGAAGGTTGCTTTCAGGGTGTTTATCCGGACCCTGTGCTCAAGGGTGCAGGAGAGGCTCTTCCACTCCCTGAGAACCGGTTCATATTCCTCTGACTCCATCAGCAGGTAACGGCTTTCAAACTCCCTGAGAATACGGGCCAGAAATGACGCCCGGTCGACATCATACCCGACCTCTGAACTGATCGATGTGGCTGCGCTCGGCACGGCTTCAAGTTCATTTGGTGCGATATTGACATCGATTCCTATTCCGAGAAGACAGTAATGAATGGTGTCTGCCTCCGCAGAGAGCTCGAGGAGGAGTCCGGCAACCTTGTTGTCGCCGATATATACGTCATTTGGCCACTTGATCAGGGCACCCAGGTCAAACTCCTTCCGGATAGCCCGTGCAACTGCAACTGAAGCCGCCATCGTGACCATGAAGACGTGATCCACGGGAATTTTCGGTTTGAGTACAATTGTTATCCATATCCCGCCTGCGGGAGAGACCCATGAGCGCCCCAGTCTCCCGATGCCGCCGGTCTGCTCCTCTGCAATGATTACGAGCCCGTGAAGACTGGCAGCATCCTCTTCACTGGCAAGTTTTTTTCCAACCCAGATAGTGGATGGCGTATTTTCAAAATATTTCATCTTCTTGCCGATGAAGCGGGTCCGGAGCTTCTTCCTGATCTCGTGCGGGAGGAGACGGTCACTCTTTTTCTCCAGTTTATATCCTTCTTTTTGCGACGAAGATATTTCGTAGCCCATGTTCTTGAGTTCCTTTACATGTTTCCATACAGCTGAACGGGAAATACCAAGCTTATTGCTGATGGATTCCCCGGAAACCGGCTCATCGCTGGATTCAAGAATTTCAAGGACTTTAAAGGCTGCGTCGTACATTCTGATTACCTTTTGGCTCCGATCTGTTCGCCAGGAAGAGGACACGGATCCTTTCCGCATACCTGCTGCAGGATCATGGACTGGTGTTCCATCAATGTCGCAAGGTCGAAAATTCCTGTTATATCGACAACACCGATGGCACCGATCACTGCTCCTTCGCGGTCCCGTATCGGGCTTACTACAACGGGAACACCCTTGTACGCTCCTGACGGAGGCGTCTCCCGGGCAATCCTGTTATCGTTCAGTACCTTTTCGAGTACCGGTCCGGTATAGTCATTGTCCAGAACGTTTCCCTCCTCAATCCTGATCCCTCTTCTATCCTTTGACCGTGCAGTCACCGGAAGGCGGTTGAGGAGCTCATGCAGGGCCATTCCAACCGGTTCGATATCTTCAGCAGAGAAGTCTGAAGAGATTACATAGCGATGCATCGAAGGTACCTCATAAATCCCTTGCTGCATGTCAAAATAATGTTTCCCCCTTTGCCGTGCAGAACTCCTTCACAAAACCCCGGGAAGGGTACTCGTGGATAGTGCTCGCAATGATCCTGCCCTCGCCAACACCCATCTCTACCATCACCGGGTAACCATCTGCGCTGGCAACAACCACGCCCTCGTGCTCCGTGAAATATCCGTCGCACTCCACGCAGGAGCTATCATAATCTGTCAGGAACGCTGAACATGGATGAGATTGATCATTTTCGATCCGGCGAGAACCGTAGTGGTGGTGATACGCCAGGTTGAATGGCAGCCAGTCGTAGGCGGCGGCATTATCACAGGCCGCACCAAAAACAAGCAACCTTCCCCCTGACTTCACGAACCTGTTAATCCTTGGTGCGGCCGCCCGCAAGGCAGGTAGCAGGTTGGAAAATTCAGGGTTACCAAATCCCGTCGGGACCATCATGGTAACGAAACGACCCCTGTAGAACGGTGTCGCCAGCATGTGAGGAGTCACATGCTCGCAGGGTACACCGCAGTCTTCAATGTAACGGGCAAAGACGATCTTCTGGTCCCATACCAGGGCGCAACGGCTGGTCACCCCTTGATCACCCCGAGCGGCTCCATACGGGCGACCAGCTTCGAGAGACCCACTTCATGGACTACCTGCACGACCTCCCGGCTTGGCTTGTAGACTTCCGGCGCCTCGTCGGCCAGTGCCCCGATGGAGGGAGCCCGCACCAGGATGCCCTCGCTGGCCAGGGAATCCCTGACTTCCTTTCCCTTGAGGCTCTTCCTGGCCTTGCTCCGGCTCATAACCCTCCCTGCCCCATGACACGTGCTCCCAAAAGATTTCTCCATGGCCATTGCAGTTCCATGCAGTATGTATGACGAGGTCCCCATGCTTCCCGGGATCAGGACGGGCTGTCCGATCGATGTGTAAGCGGCAGGAATATCAGGCGCTTTCGGACCAAATGCCCGTGTTGCACCCTTGCGGTGGACACAGAGCCTCATATTCTTTCCATCAACTGTATGCTCCTCGAACTTGGCCACGTTGTGGGCAACATCATAGACCATCTTCTGGTCTTCGTATTCAATCCCGTACATATCAACAAAGACTTTCCTGACCGTATGCATGATGACCTGCCGGTTCGCCCATGCATAGTTGGCCGCCGCAGCCATTGCACCAAAATATGCCCTTCCTTCAGGCGAATCAAGCGGCGCACATGCCAGCTGCCTGTCAGGAAGTTTGATCTGGTATCTCTTTGTGGCTGCTTCAAGCTCTTTTAAGTGGTCAGTGCACACCTGGTGACCAAGCCCACGCGAGCCGCAGTGGATCATCACGCATACCTGGCCTTCGGCAAGACCGTATGCATTCGCCGCGTCCTGGTCAAATATCTCCCTGACAACCTGTATCTCGAGGAAATGGTTTCCGGCGCCAAGTGTGCCGCTCTGTGGCATCCCCCTCCTTCGTGCCTTATCAGAGACATGTGCAGTATCGGCTTCTTTCATGCAGCCGCCCTCTTCGCAATATTCCAGATCGCTCTCCGTCCCAAAACCCTGGTCTACCGCCCAGCGCGAGCCTTTCACAAGCATCTCCAGAAGATCCCGGCCGGCAAGGCGGAGCGTGCTCTTTGCACCCACCCCGGTAGGGACGGCAGAGAAGAGGCGTTCTATCAGTTCCTGTTTTTTCTCCAGGTCGGGCATACGAAGAGGGGTTGCGAGTAACCGGACACCACAGTTGATATCAAAGCCCACTCCGCCGGGGGAGATGACACCCTTCCCCATGTCGAAGGCGGCGACTCC
>LKUF01000288.1 GCA_001412335.1 Methanolinea sp. SDB | reverse complement strand
ATTTTGACTGTGAATCAGCCTCGCGGTATTTCCGGGCGGCGGCATTCATCTTGCTGGGGGGCACGAGCCAGCCTGGGTGTTTGCATGATGGGGGATCCTCACCCACGCAGGATAGCGAAGAGCCATATTTTATTTTGATTGATCTTCTATGACAATTTCACCCTTACGTTTGAAATTTTATAGAGTCCGGGCCAGGAATATACATTTTTATAAAAAAACAGTTGAATGGTGATCTAATCCAATTATCGAGGTTGCATGGTGAATCTCTCTTCATACCTTGAATATGCACAGACAATCCCTGCCCGGACATACTGGTCGTTCCTCGTATTCACCCTCGCCATCTACCTCGCCCTGGTCGCATTCCAGGCCGCCATCCTGACCCTCGTCATCCCGCAGGAATTCACCCTGCAGTATCTGTACCTCAACGTCAACAACCCGAACCTCTCCTCCATGTTCTTCAACCATTTCATGCACAACCCGCTGTCAGCCTCACACCTGGCCGAAAACATCCAGGTCTTCATCCTCCTTGTTGTCCTGATCTTTGTCGCAGGATTCATCGTCCTGCCAAAATCCGAATGTTTTCTGCCGACGCATTTCTTTGCCGCGATCTTTTTCGTATACCTCCTCGGGTTGCCGTTTGCCATATCCGGGATATCCATATGGGCCGGGAGGATCTTCGAAAAGACCCATGTCTCCGGGTTCTCGGGGATAATTTTTGCGATGCTTGGGCTCTTCTTCTTTTTACTGTTCCTGATGTTCTATCGTGGGATTCTCCGGTCACGGCCCAGGAACCCGCTCTCCCCGTATCTCCTCCTCTTTTCGGTCTTCTTTGTAATAGCGGTCACCATTGCAGGAATCATGCTCGACCTGGAAGATCCCGGGATCGGGGTATTTGCCCATCTCGGAGGGTTCCTGCTTGGTCTTCTCTCTCCCGCGATCGTGGGGATTGTCCTTGTCTCAAAGAGCATGAAAGAGAAGGCAGGATTCACCCTTCTCCTTGTCGCAGTGCTTGCCGGGTGTGCAGGATCCTGGATGCTCCCGGTATGAATATGGCATATCCGGCAGGAAAGAGGTACACAAACCACGAGCAGACGGGGAATGAGATTCGTCCGTGAGATCAAAAGGGTTGGAAAAGTGGAGAATCCAGCAGAAAGTATTTCTCGCCTCACATCTACCAGTGGCATGCTCTGGAATGTTTCAGGAGATGATCCTGGAACCCGGGTCATCGATTTTTTCGTTCCATGATTCTTCAGAGTGCTACAATCATTGCTGAGGAGAGGAGAAATGACGAGGTTCTACATAAAATTCAAAAAGAATCCCCTTACCACACCCACAGATCCCGCGGAACAGGTGAAGCTGTGGATGACCCTGCTTGGAAATGTCAAGAAAGACCTGGCATCAGGCGGGCTGACCGACTGGGGTGACGGTGTCGATATCAAGGAAGGATATTGTATCAGTGAGCTTGACGAAGAGAAACTCCATACCCTGATGCTCAAGTATGTTCCATTCATAATATTTGACATAAAACCGGTCCTGACTGTAGATCAGGTCATGGAATCAATTCAGCGCGTAGTACGCGCTCAATCCCATTAAAACCCTTTTTATCAGCTAAAGTGAGAGTAGAAAGAGGAATGGCAACCCTCTCGTGCAGGGCTTTTCTTTCAGGGATGACAAAGCCTGATTCCACTGACATCTTTCAGGGA
>LKUF01000287.1 GCA_001412335.1 Methanolinea sp. SDB | reverse complement strand
GACAAGCGTTACGAGTATGACCAGGTCCTGCTGCTCGACAACGTCGACGACTATCTCAGGAAGTCTCCCGGCTACTGGTATGCCTACGTCAACGATGAGTACAAGGATGGGTACATGAACACACCCGACGGCATGAACGTCATCGAGCTTGAAGACGGAGACACGGTCGAATTCTATTATGCCGCCGATGTGGCTGACCCGGCAGATCTTGCTGCGGTCCAGGCGATTGCCACCGCAGCCGTGAAGACGGTTGCCGAGATCCCTCCGCCATATGATATCCTGTATAAAGGAACTGTAGTGCTTTCGCCCGATGAGACCTTTGATGTGGTCGCATACAATTCCGGTGTGACCTATACTGTCAATTATACAACCCCGCTTGGGGCTCTTGACATCGCAGCAACCTCGGCCGGTTTCACCTATGATGTGACCGACAAACGATATGAGTATGACCAGGTCCTGCTGCTTGACAACGTTGACGGGTACCTCCGAAAGTCTCCCGGCTACTGGTATGCGTACGTGAACGACGTCTATAAGGACGGGTACATGAACACACCCGACGGTCTGAATGTGTTTGAGGTTGTTGATGGCGATGCGGTCGAGTTCTACTATGCGGCAGATGTCGCTGACCCGGCCGATCTTATGGAAGTGGAAGGCAAAGCAACCGCCGCTGTCCTGACCGTGGTCGCGACCGGTGTCACGCCTGACACCTGGACCCTCGAGTTCTCCGGTGCCATGGATACGACCGTTTCGAAGGATTACTTCGAGGCAGGGTTAGCCTGTGTCCACTACGTCGAATGGACCGATCTTGATGGAAATACCTGGGGCGGCATCCCGCTCTGGCTGCTCGTTGCATTGGTCGATGACAACCCTGACGTGGGTCCGGACCATTTCAACTTCAACGACGACATTGCCGCCCAGGGATATACGGTCAAGGTGATTGCAGGAGACGGCTGGGACACGAGCCTTGCAAGCGCGGATATCGCCCGGAATGACGGCTATATAGTGGCAAACACCCTGAACGGGGAGGAGCTTCCGATGCTCACCGAGGGTGGAAAACCGTGCTGGCCGCTCCACCTTAAGGGACCTGAAGTCTTCGGCGGACAACAGGTAGGAAACATCGTGAGGATCGAACTCGTGGGACTGCCGGAGCCGCCCGAAGGATGGGCCCTTGAAATGGTCGGAGAGGTTGGTGATACTATCACCCAGTCAGAGTTCGAAGACGGAATTGCCTGCGTGCACGGCGTGGAGTGGACAGATGACAACGGCGATACCTGGTCCGGAGTTCCTCTCTGGGTGCTTCTCGGTGCGGTTGATGACATCGAGCTCGCATCGCACTGGACCTTCAACGATGATGTGGCAACTGCGGGTTATACTGTGAACGTCATCGCCGATGATGGTTATACCCGCACCTTCACCAGCGCGGATGTGGCCCGGAACGACGGATACATCGTGGCAAATAAGAAAAACGCCGTAGAACTCGATGCCGACAGCGGCTACCCACTCAAATTGAATGGCCCAGCCATAACTTCTGGGAAGGACCGCGTAGGAAACATCGCGATAATCGAGATCCCCGAACTCCAGACTCCGCCCGCGGGTCCGGGAAGCTGGAACCTGAATGTATCAGGTAAGATTACCGATGTAATTTCACAGGCCGAGTTCCAGGCTGCGCTTGACTGCCCAGCATCCGGGCACTATGTGGAATGGACTGATATTGACGGAAATGTCTGGTCCGGTTTACCCCTCTGGTTCCTCTGTGGCTGGGTGGATGACCGCCTGCCGCATGAGTTCAGTGCAACACAGGCCATGGCAGGTTACAAGATCACGGTAATGGCAGATGATGGATATGCAAAGGAGTTTGCCAGCGCCGATGTAGCATGGAGCGGCGACTATATCGTCGCGAACAGGGTCAATGGAGAACCACTTGGCGATTCGTGGCCATTGCGCCTTGTTGGTGACGGCGTTACCCGTGCTGACGGGACCCTTGGCGGTATGAGTGTTGGTAATATCGCTGATATCATACTGACCGAGTTCAACGAGCCGACCGAGATCCCGAAGCTCCACATCGTCAAGTATGGTGAAGACCAGCAGACGATCGTTGCCGAGGTATGGATCGACTACACTGAGATGATGACGCAGTTCGAGGTTATCGGCGATGGTGAGACCGTGTATTCCTACCAGGGTGTCACTTTTGACCCAGAGGATATCTGGGGTGAATATGATGAGACAAAGGGCGGTACTAAGATCTCAAACGCCGTGAAAGGCACCAAACTCAGCGACCTGGTTGGTCTCGTCGGTGGTATGGGCGAGGAAACGGAGCTGATTCTGGTTGCATCAGATGGGCGCAAGCAGGCACTACCGTACTCGAGTATCTACCCGACCCCGGAGATCTACGAGCACCAGGGCCACGCAATCCTTGCCTGGTATGCAGACGGGGCATTCGTGCCGGGTTATTCTGATGGTATGCGGAACTTCTTCATGCCAGAAGATCACATATTTGGCCAGTGGGATATGCACGAGGCCATGCCCCCGTCGCACTGGCACTATTATTACCAGTCGTACCCCCCCGGTGATCCCAATTACCCGGGCATCCTGTTCCCATCCTGTGCCGGAACCTCAAACAAGTATGTTACTGAGCTCTTCGTGTACACCGTGGCCGAGACCCCCTGGAATCTTCAACTGGATGGCACCGGAATCGGCGGCATCGAGTATACCATCAGCAAGGGTTACTTTGAATCGGCCCTCACATGCCAGTTCGGTGCAAACCACGAAGCTTCATATATTGACAGCAAAGGCAATGTATGGACCGGAATGCCCCTCTTCTTCCTTGCGGGCTTTGTCGATGATGCGGATCAACACTCTAACGAAGCATACAACGAGACTCTCGCGCTCCAGGGATACGACATAATTGTGAGTGCACCCGACGGATATTCCAGGACCTTCAAAAGCATTGATACAATTCGGAGCTCCGGATTCATCGTTGCAAATTCCTTAAACGGCTTCCATATTTCGGAGGACGACTCCAGCTGGCCGCTGCGACTTGTGGGAGAGAATGTAGCCAAATCCGATAATGTAAAGGGCATCAGCAGGATTACCCTGAATTTCCCACCAGATGTATCAGGGGCTTACCCCAGTATGGAGACACTCTGGCCTGCGAACAACAAGTACGTCGACGTTACAATCATGGGTGTCAACGATCCCTTTGACGATGCAGTAACTGTCACTATCACCGGAATCACGAGCGATGAGCCAACCGATACTGGTGGGAAGAAGCATACTCCTGATGCTGATCCAGATTGCATCGGAACCGATACCGCCATTTTAAGAGCCGAACGACTCGGGAATGGAAATGGAAGAGTGTACGAAATAACCTTCATTGCAACAGACAGTGTGGGTGGACAAGCAGAAGGAACCGTAACCGTGTCTGTGCCCCACGATCAGGGCCAGGGTTCGGAGGCAATTGATGATGGACAGCTATATGACGCAACACAGGTCAACTGATTGCAGATGAAAAATATATAAAAAGGGGAGTTTTTACCTTCCCATTATTTTCAAACTGGATTGTTTTATTAGCTAATCGTTAATCATCAGAGCCAACAGGAAAAAGGCATTATCATAAAGTTCGGTGATGAATAGAAAAACACAGGCGGTGTTTCCATGAACAATTACATCAGGCTGTTCATTGTGGCCGTTCTCGTTCTTCTCCTCGTTCCGGCGCATGCCCCGGCAGAGGTATCAGGGCTTGCCTGGGGACCGTATATCACCGGAACGACTACGGATGCCACAACCGTAAACTGGAAGACTGACGTCGGTACTGCCGGCTCTGTGGAATATGCCCCAGATGTCGAATCATTCTCCGACGGCTCTTTCGAAACAGCTCCATACACAGGGAACGATACTGCAATCTACCATCTCTTCCTGGAGGGCCTTGAGCCTGACACGCGGTACTACTACCGCGTTCGCACCGGAGATCAGACATCCCGTCTATACAAGTTCGACACGTTCCCCCTAAATAACGAGCCTATTACCTTCATCGTGTACGGAGATACCCAGGAACCGCAGGACGGGCAGACACAGCTTGAGCGCCACAAACCGGTGGCGGATGCGATCGCACGGGAAGAGGATCCACGGTTTGTCCTCCATACCGGGGACCTGGTAAACGATCCGGCAGATATGCAGGAGTGGGATCGGTTCTTCATGTCCGCCGGGGACGTGATCTCGAACACGACAATGTATCCCGTCGCCGGGAACCATGAATACCAGCCTGAGAAAGACTCACCATATTACCGCTACTACCTCGACGTCTTCCAGGCAGAGGGAAACTACTCGTTCGACTGCGGCGGTGTCCACGTGACTGTCCTCGACAGCAACCCGGGTGCGGATTTCTATTCGCAGGAAGACTGGCTGGAAAGAGACCTGTCGCAGCAGCATCCCTGGAGTTTCGTCGCATTCCACCACCCGGTATACACGTCGAGCGAGAAGAATTTCGGGGGGTGGAGCGACCTCCGCGATCTTTGGGCTCCCCATTTCGGGGATGCATCGGTAGATGCAGTCTTTTCCGGGCACGTCCATGCATATGAGCGCTGCGAGGCCGATGGGATACCCTATATCATCGCCGGAACAGGGGGAGGGGGGTCATATCCCCTCAGGAAGCCAGGAATACCGGAAAGCCAGGTCCAGATTGAGGATACGCTGGGCTATGTCAGGGTACAGGTCGAAACCGAACCAGCTACATGTATCTTCGACTATGTCCAGGTCGGCAGGATAGTGGATGGGGAGTTTGTCATATGCGAGCATCCCCTGGTCATGGACCGGGTGGTGATTCGGAAGACGGGCGAAGGATCTCCGGATTTGAGATCCGGTTGGGAGGCACTCTTCCGGACCAGGGATCGGGGTGCATTCCCGGGTTATTATACGACTATTTCAGATCTAGCAGGATATTTTTGGGAAAGAGGGCGATGATAACCTTTTATTGCCATATCTCCAAAGATCCTCTATAGAGAACCCCTTCAGCCACCATGATACCGTCTAGAGGTGTATAAATGAAACGATCATCAATCATCCTTTGCCTGGGACTTCTTTTCGCACTGATGTTCATTCCCGGGATATCCGCGGAATCCATCTCGCTATCGCC
>LKUF01000286.1 GCA_001412335.1 Methanolinea sp. SDB | reverse complement strand
GGCCGGATCGCTCTCCGCAATCATCCGCCGATGATGAGAAACCGATACTGACCGGTGATGAGCCCTATGAGTCGCCTGAGGCGGATGAAACGTTCGTCATGTTCTAAAGATTTAAATTTCGGGCTCTCTTTACTAGTATCATGGATTGGAGCGAGGAACAGCTGAAACTGGCAGAGAGATACAAACGACTGGAAGACATCCCTGTCTCGGAAAGGAGATACAAATGCTACACCTGTCACCTGGTGGTTGATGAGACCCCCTGTCCGAAGTGCGGGGAGGAAGAGCTCCAGATCATGTGCCCGCTGGATCACTGCCACTGCTCTCACGAGATCATCTCGGGAATCGAATACTGTCCGTTGTGCGGTTCACCGGTGTGCCCTGAATGCGGATCCCATGACGTCGTCCAGATCAGCAGGGTGACCGGGTACCTCCAGGAAGTATCCGGCTGGAATGCCGGGAAACAGCAGGAATTAAAAGACAGGGCCCGTTATAACGTTGCATGAGATATTACCTGCGGGGATCCACTCTTTTTATCAGGGGAAAGTTCCGGGCGGCAAGCACGGGAATCGGTGGAACGATCAGGAATGTCTCCACCATCCTCAACAAGACCGTCCCAGACGACTGGGACCACGACCAGCCCGGGCGGCTGCTCGAGAACACAGTCGCAAATGAAGGGTTTTCGAAGGATTATTTCGGTCTCCTGACCGCGGTCTGGATGCGGAACCTCTGCGTGCTGCAGTATGATTTCCTCTCGGTCTTCATCACCGCCGGAGTCAGCAATCCGGGTTTGCCTGGGCCGAATACCATCAATATCATCATCCATTCGGGCGAGGGGATGTCGGATGCCTCGCTCCTTGAATGCATCATCACCGCTACCGAGGCAAAGGTCATGGCATTGAACCGGATGGGCTATTCGTTCTCCGGCACCTCGACCGACGCCGTGATCGCGGCCTGTGAAGGAGAGGGAAAGCATACCTATGGGGGTGTGCTGACAGAGGTGGGGAGACGCGTATACGAAGCAGTCCTCTTCGGGGTTCCCGAGGCCATCAGGAGGCATGAGGGGATTGTCAAGCGGGAGCATTCGTCCTTCTTCATCTTCAGCCGGTACGGGGGGGACCACTGGGTCGAGTGGATCCCGGAGAACTGTCCGTACTACCCGTGTCATTTCGAAGGGCAGTCCTGCGATTTCTGCTACTGCCCCTTCTATCCCTGCGGTGATGAGTCACTCGGGCACTGGATGAAGAGCTCGTCAGGGAATGGGATGGTCTGGAATTGCAGTGACTGCACGCTTCTCCATGAGCCTGATACTGCCCGGTACCTGAAAGAACACCCCGAAGCAGGCTTACACGAACTCAAGTGCCGGAAAAAGATGGAAGAAGAATAGGTTCACGCGCTGATTCCGAGAGCCGAGACCAGTTCGTCGAGGGGTATGCCGTGGGCCATCGCTGCTTCCTTTATCGTCTCTCCCCGTGCGATTGCGCAGCCTACACACCCCATGCCGAATTTGAACAATACTTCGGCTGATTCCGGTTTTGCCTTCAGAAGTTCGTAAATGGTGCTGTCTGCAGTGATTTCCATGACAAATAATTTGCATCCGCTCGTACTTAAACCTGCACGTGGGTGATAGTCTGACCCATTCATTTTCACCCTGTTCCGGTATCTTTTATTAGCAGATGGCGGCACCTCATAACTGGAGATGTATGAAGATGGATTATTCCGATACAGTAGAAAGAGTCTCCCAAAAGATCGTGTCCAGGGGACACACTGTTGACAAAAGCCGGATCGAGCAGAAATTAAAGCAGCTCGTCGAGGAGTTCGGGGTCCCCTCCGCTGAGGCGGAGCGGACGGTTACCAATGAACTCTTCCGGGAGTTTGGCATCACCACCGAGGTTGCAACAGGCGCCGGGGACCAGAAGGAGATAAACCAGTTCCAGAACGGCGAATGGGTGACCACAGAAGGGAAGGTGGTTGCGCTGTCGTCTGCTCCTTCACCAGCGATTGCGCAGACCGGTATCTTCGCAGACAAGTCCGGGGCCATCCGGTTCGTGACCTGGTCGAAGGCAAATGCCCCGCTCATGGAGAAAAATAAATGCTACAGGCTTGAGTCTGCCGTTGTCGACGAGTTCCGGGGAGTCCTGAACCTGAAGATCCACTCGGGAACCGTGATAAAGGAGATCGAGTCGCTGGAGAACATACAGCCGGATTACACCCCGATCGATGATCTGAGCCCCGGGGTGGGAAGCGTAAAGGCCAAGGTCATCCAGGAGTGGGACTCGACACATGAGCGCATGCTCCAGTCCGGTCTTCTCGGTGACAAGAGCGGGACGATAAAATTCGTCATCTGGCGTGACGGGGACGTGGAGAAGCTGACGCCCGGGTCGGTATACAGCATTTTTTATGCCCTCGTTGATGAATACCAGGGTCGCCTTTCCCTGAACCTGAACACCGCAACGGTCATTCCCGAGGACGAGGACATCGAGGTGACCAGCGGAGAGACCAGCTTTTCCGGGGCGTTCGTGCACATGGCACCCGGTTCGGGGCTTATCAAGAGATGCCCGGTCGAGGGATGCAACCGGGTCCTCTCCCGGCAGAACTACTGTCCCGTCCACGAGATTCAGCCCAAATTCGTCTATGACCTGCGAATCAAGGGCTGGCTTGACGACGGCCGAAATGCACGGGAATTATTGATCCAGCGGGAGAATGTTGAAAAACTGACCGGAATCAACCTGGATCAGGCACAGGAGATCGCCGAGAATAACCCGCTCGGAATGGACGAGGTATTCCTGCGCATGCGTGACCAGGTCCTCGGCAAATACCTCTCGTGCAGGGGCAGGGAGATCGAACACCGCATCCTCGTCTCGGAATGTGCGTTCGAAGCGTACGACCCTGCGGTCCTTGCAGATCTCCTGAACCGGGCAGGTGGTGACGAATGAACGAGCAGCAGCCTAAAACGGCGCCCCAGAAGTATTCCTTCGAGCGTGAGCCGGCAAAACGCGTCTTTGCAGCCGAGCTCCGGGAGACGAGGATCCATTTCAAGGACGCCGATGACGAAAAAAGCCCTTCCTACGTGCTCCTCCCGACCGGCGAGCGATGCAACAGGATATTTGCTGTCGGGACACTCACCGAGAAGAGAAAACAGGGCGACCAGAACCTGTTCTACAGGGCACGGGTCGTCGACCCAACCGGGACCTTCTTCGTGATGGCCGGAAGTTACCAGCCCGAAGCGATGCAGCAGATGGCACGGATCGAGCCGCCGTCTTTTGTTGCCGTTGTCGGCAAGCCCTCCATCTACGAGACACCGGACGGGGCGTTTCTCGTATCGGTCCGGTGCGAATCGATCACCGTGGTGGACAAGGATGCGAGGGACCACTGGGTCCTCGATACGGCGAAGGCGACCCTGGACCGGCTTGACCTGGACGGGCAGACTCCGGACTCCGCACGGGCCCGTGCGGAGTACCAGGCCGATCCCGCCATCTTCAGGCGCATGGTCTACGATGCACTGGCACAGATGAAGATCTGATGCGCCCACCAGCACAACCTTTTTTTCCTGGTGCGCAGGAGATCACCCGTGTGGTACCCGATGGATGAGAACGAGATTGCGGAGCTTATCCGCCAGCTGGACCTGAAGACGTTGAAAGAGGCTGCAAAGGCAGAGGGCATAAAACCGGGAAGGTGTCCGACAAAGCTCTCGATCGCCCGCATGCTCCCCGAAGAGACATTGAAAAAGATTGCCGGAAGATAAACCCCGGGTTCAGGAGAGGGAGATCACCTGGACGGGGCAGATCTCTGCAGCGTCTGCCACGCACGATTCCAGGCTTTCCGGCGCGATCCCCTCGTCCGGCTTTTCATCGACACGGAACTCGTGGTTGACACTGCTTAGCCCGTCTTCGGGGTCGAGGTGGAAGAATTCCGGGCAGACATCCTCGCATGATCCGCAACTGACGCATTCGGCCCGGTTGATGCATACCCGTGTCATGGACCAAGCTCTACTCGGATTCCCAGGCAGCTAAGACCTCGTCGCCGGCGACGAAGACCATCCCGTGACGGCGTGCGTACCGCATAGCGTCTTCCTTTCTGAGGGCATCACCCGACTCGTCATCGAGCATCTCGCATATGGTCACCGCAGGAGTGATCCCTGCCATGACCGCGAGCGCGACCGAGAGTTCCGTCTGTCCCCTCCGGCGGGCCAGCAGTTCGTCGGCTGCCCGGAGGAGCGCGACATGACCGGGCGTCCGGAAGTGATCGTGGAAGCTCGCCCCGCCCCCGTTGAGCGACTTTTTCACCTGGTCTGCCACGGCATTGATGGTCAGGGCACGGTCACGGTCCGTGACACCGGTGAAGGTGTTCCGGTGGTTGACCCAGAGCGAAAAGGAGGAATGGTTTGCGGGATCGTAGGGGATCTCCCCGGGTTTCTCGGCGACACCATTGCAACCGGCGAGAATCTCGCTTGCAAACGGCAGTCCCAGCCTCTTTGCCGCATCAGGGTGGACCGCCGTGCATATGAGACCACCCCCGTCTTTTCTCATGGTCCGTATGTGCGCGGGCGTGACCGCGTCTGCCCGGATGGCAAAATCGGTCTCACCCTCCCGATCGTCAAAATCATAGAGGAGGATGAATTTCCCCTCCCTCAATGCATTCACTGCTTCTTCAATCATATGCTACTTCCACCTTCACTTCGTCATTGTCAGAGAGCCCGAGCGCCGCACGGAGCGAGACCGGTGCCACCAGTTCGATGATATCCTCGGGATAATGGGACCGCCCGGGGACCACGATCCCGCACGGGTGATCCGAGATCCTGCACGGCAGGCACCGGACGTCCCCGAATGTCCGTTCGTCGGCCGAGAACCCGGATATCCTGGTCCATTCCAGGAGGTCCAGTCTCTTCCGGATCTGGATGCTCGACTGGTCCAGCCTGATGTTCAGGGTGCCGGGATACGGAGAGAACCCCAGGCGTTTCCGGAACTGTCTCTGGTAGGGTTCAAGGCTCATGTAATACCTGCCCTCTCCAAGACCGGTGATAACATGCCCTCTCAGCACGTAATGGGCATTCTCACGGTCAAATACCCGGCAATAGTCTGAATATTCCCGCCTGAGCTCCTCTTCGCCCGCACTGGTTATGGTGATCTGCTGTCCGTCGGGGTTGATGTCACGTCTCACCAGCATCTGCCGCTCAAGCGACTGGAGCCGTCGTGATGCCGTCTGGGGGCTGATCGAGAGCTCGGAACCAAGCGACTGCGAAGAGACCCATACCGGACCCCTGCATCCGCCGGCAAGCGCGATCACCTTGAGGCACTGGAGATCCTCGGGCATGATCATCTATATCAAAATTGAGATGCTTACTATTTATGGATATTCATTCACGGAAAAAGGTCTTTTCATATTCGTGAAATGTCGAATGCTCATTCGTTAATTATATTATCCCACGTGTTGCATAAAGAGGCATGAAATCTGATTTGCGTCATCAGCTTGCTGAGAAGATGGCAGGGGAGATAACGCTTTCAGACTCGCCGGGCAAAGCCCTGAAGAAATGGAGGATGAGCTTCAACATTCCCCAGGGCGTTTTATCAGAACGCCTCGATGTCTCCCCCTCCGTCATCAGCGATTATGAGAGCGGAAGGAGGAAGAGCCCCGGGACTGCCGTGGTGGGGAAGATTGTCGATACCATTCTCTCCATTGATGAAGCAAACGGCGGCAAATACATCAAGAAATTTGCCAAGATTCTCTACAATGATTTTGATACGGATGTCATCTATGACATCCACGACTACCCGTCTCCGGTACAACTGAACGCATTCTCCGAGGCGATCGAGTGTAGGACGGTGTGTGGTTCATTGAACCAGTCCATATACGGATACACCGTGATACACAGCATCAATGCCATCACGCAGCTCTCGCCGAACGAGTTCAACCGGATCTACGGGTGGAGCACCGAGCGGGCGCTCATCTTCACCGATGTGACCACCGGGAAATCACCGATGGTCGCCATCCGCGTCACGCCGTTCAAGCCCCGCTGCGTCGTCCTGCAGGGGCTGGAACCGGCTCTCGTTCACCCCCTCGTGCCGAAGATGGCCGAGAAGGATCGGATAACCGTGATGTGTACCGATATGGACGTTGAAAAGATTGTCAGCGTATTGAGGAAGGAACAATGGTAGGAATCATCACGTACGGGGTCTACATCCCGAGATTTCGAATCAAGACAGAAGAGATTGCCAGGGTCTGGGGGGCAAACCCCGACGATATCAGCGGCGGGCTCGGGGTGTACTCGAAGTCCGTCCCTGACCTGGACGAAGACACCGCAACGATTGCCGTGGAAGCCGCACGAAACGCACTCCGGCGAAGGGATATCGATCCCGCCGATATCGGCGCGGTATACGTGGGATCTGAATCACATCCCTACGCGGTAAAACCGACAGCGTGCACGGTCGGTGAGGCCATCGGCGCCACGCCGAACATGACCGCGGCAGACTACGAGTTCGCCTGCAAGGCTGGGACGGCAGCGATCCAGACCTGCATGGGACTGGTGAAGAGCGAAATGATCCAATACGGGCTTGCGATCGGGTCCGATGTCGCCCAGGGGGCCCCGAGCGACGCCCTCGAGTATACGGCGGCTGCAGGAGGCGCCGCGTTCCTGATCGGGCGCGACGACCCTGTCGCCCTCCTGAACCACACCACCTCGTTCACCACCGACACACCGGACTTCTGGCGAAGGGAAGGCCAGGACTACCCCCGGCATGGCGGACGGTTCACCGGCGAACCCGGCTACTTCCGCCACATCGAGGGGGCTGTGAGAAGGAGCTTCGAGGAGACCGGAAAGAGTCCGAAGGACTACGACTATGCAGTCTTCCACCAGCCGAACGCCAAGTTCCCCCAGAAGGTGGCGAAGATCCTCGGGTTCTCCGCCGACCAGATCAGGCCCGGCCTGGTCGTCCCCCGGCTCGGCAATACCTACAGCGGATCGTCCATGATCGGGCTTGCCGCGACCCTCGATGTCGCGAAGGCCGGTGACCGGATATTTGTCGCATCGTTTGGTTCCGGTGCAGGCAGCGATGCCTTCGACATCATGGTGACAGATGCCATCGAGTCCGGTCAGTTCTCACGGGACGCAGCTCCGGGCGTGGAGAAACTCCTCGAGAACCCCGTGTATATCGGATACGCACAGTACGCAAGACACAAGGGCAAGATAGTGATGCAGAAATGAGAGACGTCGCAGTAATCGGGATAGGATGCACACCCTTCGGGGAGAAGTGGAACAGTTCGTTCCGGCACCTCTTCGTCGAGGCCGGGTCACTGGCGCTTGAGGATGCAAACATCGCAGGCGAGCAGATCGACTCCCTGTACGTCGGCAACATGAGTGCGGGGCGGTTCGTCGAGCAGGAGCATATCGGTGCGCTCATCGCCGACTATGCGGGACTTGCGTCGCACCATATCCCCGCAACCAGGGTCGAGGCCGCCTGCTCCTCGGGCGGGCTCGCGTTCCGGCAGGCGGTCATCTCTGTCGCAAGCGGCATCGAGGATATCGTGGTCGCCGCAGGGGTGGAGAAGATGACCGATGTCGCGTCCGGCGCGAGCGTGGATACGCTTGCGGGTGCGGCAGACCGTGAATGGGAGGGGTTTGTCGGGGCGACGTTCCCGGGCCTCTATGCAATGATTGCAACGGC